>CATPBC010000028.1 GCA_955652195.1 uncultured Xanthobacteraceae bacterium
GAAGGCTTGCGCCAATGCCTGGTCGCTGATGACGACCGGATCGTCCGCTAAAGCAATCCGCTCATGCGCCGCCATGCTGCCGCGCACAAAAAAGCCGGCGGCAATCGCAAACAATGCGCCGGCCAGCACTGCGCCGGCGGGATGGCGCGCGATACAACTAAGGGCGTTGCGTCTCGGGAGTTCCATTGTGATCTAGGTCCGAACCTGCCATAAGTTTCCGGCTTTTTTCACAACGCACTAGTGCCGCGAACCCGAAGTTCGCCAGGTTCCTGAACGCTCCGATACGAACTTCGGGTTCAAGACGGCACTAGCAAGGGTAGATTTGCTAGTGTCCTTATCGATTCCGAAGTTCGTACAAGGTGCCGCACAGCTTACGAACTTCGGAATCGGGACACTAGTGGAAACCGCAGTTTCCACGGGATATGGTGTTTGTCTTTCGCGCTGCCAATCAAGAACATGACCGAGCATATCGTTCCGCATTTCCACAACGATGTCGGCGTGGCCGAGATCGAGATCGGCGCCAAAGAGTTCATGTGCATCGGCGCCCTACCGCCGTTCGATCATCCGCACGTCTTCTGCGATATGGGCGACGACAACGAATACGTTTGCCCGTACTGTTCGACGCTCTATCGGTACAATCCGCAGCTCGCGCCCAATGAGGCGCGGCCGCCGGAATGCGCCCTGAAACGCGAAACGGTCTAACCAATTTCGATGTCGCTGCCGTCCTCGCGTACTGTCATCGTCGCGGGCGCGGGAATCGGCGGCCTCACCGCCGCCCTGGCCTGCGCGCGCAATGGCTTTCGCGCGCTGGTCCTTGAACAGGCCGAGCGTCTCGAAGAAACCGGCGCTGGGATCCAGCTTTCACCCAACGCAACCCGCATTCTGATTGGGCTCGGGCTCGCCGAACGGTTGCGGCCGCATGTGGTGGCGCCGACCGCGATCCGCGTGCTTAGCGCGCGCAGCGCCCGGGAAATCGTGCGCATCCCGCTTGGCGAATATGCGGCGCAGCGTTACGGCGCACCCTATTGGATGATTCATCGCGGCGACCTGCAGGCGGCGTTAAGCGATGCAGCGGTGCAAGACCTCAACGTCGTGGTCCGGCTCGGCATGTGCATCGAGGATTTCGCCACGCATCCGCATGGCGTCACGATCTCGGCACGAGGCTCCGGCGGTCTATGGACTGAGCACGGCAACGCGCTGATTGCGGCGGATGGCCTGTGGTCCGCCTCACGGGCGCGCATTGCGTCCAAAGATCCGCCGCGTTTTGCCGGCCGGACCGCCTGGCGCGCGCTGCTACCTGCGGCACAGGTTGCACCCGAATTCCGCGAACCACTCATCCATCTGTGGCTTGGGCGCAACGCGCATCTGGTTCACTATCCGGTCAAAGGCGGCAAGCTCATCAATGTCGTCGTAATCACCGCAGACGATTGGAGTGGGCGGGGCTGGAGCGAAGCGGCAAGCCGGATCGATCTGTTGGCGCGGCTTTCGGACACGCGCTGGGCGCCCAACGCGCATTCTCTAATTCGCGCGCCGGAAGCTTGGCTGAAATGGGCGCTTTATCAGGCCCCGCCGCTTGCGAATTTCTGCCAAGGTGCGGCGGCGCTGCTTGGTGACGCCGCCCATGCGATGCTGCCGTTTCTGGCGCAAGGCGCGGCTATGGCCATCGAGGATGCCGCGGTGGCGGCGCAATGTCTCGCCCGCATGCCCGACAATCCGGCCGCCGCCTGGGAAACCTATTCCGCCGTCAGGCGTGGCCGCACCCGCAAGGTGCAGCGCTTGGCTGCGCGCAATGGCAACCGCTACCACCTCCCGGGTGTTGCGGCCATGTTCCGGAACACAGCCATGCGCCTAACCGGTGGCGAACGGCTCTTGCACCATTACGATTGGCTGTATGATTGGCGGCCGCCACCCGCTTTGTCGATCAGCTGATCACGGCACCAGCGTCGATCCCGCAACCAACATCACGACGATTAGGCAAAATGAGCATAGGCGAAACGCTGTTCCCGACGACGATTGCCGGCAGCTTGCCGAAGCCGGCGTGGCTTGCGGCGCCGCAGAAGCTGTGGGCGCCGTGGCGGATGGAGGGCGAAGAACTCACCGCCGCCAAGGATGACGCCACACTGCTCGCGCTGAAGATTCAGGAGGACGCAGGGATTGATATCGTCACCGACGGCGAGCAATCGCGCCAGCATTTCGTGCATGGCTTTCTCGAGGCGGTCGAAGGCATCGATTTCGACAAGCGCGTCGAGATGGGCATTCGCAATGATCGCTACAAAGCGATGTGCCCGACCGTGGTCGGCCCATTACACTTGCGCGGGCGCGTGCATGCACGTGAGGCGCGGCTCGCCCGCGTGCATACCAGGAAAAAACTCAAATTCACCCTGCCTGGTCCGATGACCATCGTCGATACGATCGCCGACGCCCATTACGGCGACCGGGTGAGGCTGGCCATGGCCTTCGCCGCGCTGCTCAATGACGAGGCGCGCGGGCTTGCCGCCGATGGTGTCGACGTCATCCAGTTCGATGAGCCAGCCTTCAACGTCTACATGGAAGCCGCAGCCGGTTGGGGAATCGAGGCGCTGCACCGTGCGATCGAGGGCCTGACCTGCAAGACCGCCGTGCATATCTGTTACGGCTACGGCATTCCGGCAAACGTTCAATGGAAAGCGACGCTCGGCGCCGAATGGCGGCAGTACGAGCAGTTTTTTCCGGCATTGGCCGCGAGCCGGATCGATCAAGTGTCGTTGGAATGCATTCATTCGCATGTCCCGATGCACGTGCTCAAGTTGCTCCAGGGCAAGGACGTGTTGATCGGTGTGATCGACGTCGCCAGTGAAGAGATTGAAACGCCGAACGAGGTTGCGGCGGTGATCGCTGCGGCAACCGAATATGTTCCCATGCATCGGATTGTTCCGTGCACGAATTGCGGCATGGCGCCGATGCGCCGCGACATTGCGGCAGCGAAGCTCGGAGCACTCGCCCGCGGTGCAGCGCTAGCGCGCCGAAAGTTCGGCTGAGTAGCCCTTCAGCGCGCAGTTCCTTTTCGCTGCAGAATGCTGCGCATGACCTCCGCGTGGCTGAGATCGAGTTCACGCGTCGCGGTTAACAGCGTCGCCGCGCGGCCTTTGACCATGGCACGCAGCGCGCTCAGCTGCTCCGGCCGTTCCGCCAGCTCGGCCTTATAACGGCGGCGAAATTCCGCAAACCGCGCCGGATCGTGGCCATACCATTTGCGCAGCTCGGTCGATGGCGCAAGCTCGCGCGGCCAGGCATCGAGCTTGAGCTTGGTTTTCGATACGCCGCGCGGCCACAGCCGATCAATGAGAATACGCACGCCATCTTGCGGCATCGGGTTATCGTAAGCGCGCTTTATCGCGATTGATGACGATCGCCGCTTTGGGCGGGATGTGCGTGCGCCGCCCTTCGTCATCGCTGGCTACGCGCGATGACATCAATCAGCTCGGCGACTTTGCGGCGCTGCTCGCCCTTGTTGCCGGACGCGATCGCATTCTCGACGCAATGCGCCGCATGGTCGGCGAGAATTTTCTCTTCGGCGCGCCGCAATGCAGCGCGCACCGCCGAAAGCTGCGTCACAATATCGATGCAATAGCGGTCCTCATCGACCATGCGCGCAAGCCCGCGCACCTGTCCCTCGATCCGCCGCAAGCGTTTTAGCACCGAAGCCTTGGCAATGGTTCGCATGCCGCTTATATACCCCTACGGGGTATAGGTTTCAAGGCAGTCCAGATCATGGAACAGGCGTCGCAGGCTTCGAGTGAGGTCGATCCGGTATGCGGGATGAAGGTCGATCCCGCGCGCTCGGCGCACAAGCACGCTTATCATGGCCGCTTGTATCATTTCTGTTCCGCAAGCTGCCGGACCAAGTTCGTCCAAGAGCCGCAAAAGTTCCTCTCAAAGGGTGAGCGCAAGCCGCAAACGGCGGCGGCAGGCGCGATTTATACCTGTCCGATGCACCCGGAAATCCGTCAAACCAAGCCGGGCCACTGTCCGATCTGCGGCATGGCGCTTGAGCCCGAGTCGGCGACCGTAACCGACGGCGGCGAGCTCGCCGATATGTCGCGGCGCTTCTGGATTTCGCTCACGCTGACGCTTCCAATTGTCGTGCTCGACATGGGCTATCATCTCAATTTCTTTCATGTATCCGGCCGGATATCGCCGTGGCTCCAACTCGCGCTCGCCACGCCGGTGGTGTTGTGGGGCGGCCTGCCGTTTTTCCAGCGCGGGCTGCAATCGCTGCGCACGCGGCATCTCAACATGTTCACGCTGATCGCGATGGGCACCGGTGTTGCTTATTTCTATAGCCTCATTGCTGCATTGGCGCCGCAAGCCTTCCCCGCGCAATTCCACGACGCCCATGGCGGCGTTGCACTGTATTTCGAAGCCGCGGCCGTGATCACCGTGCTTGTACTGCTTGGCCAGGTGCTCGAACTTCGCGCCCGGGCTTCGACATCGGATGCGATCCGCGCCTTGATCGATCTCGCGCCGAGGCGCGCGCGGCGGATCAACTCCAATGGCAGCGACGAAGATGTGCCGCTTGATGCGGTCGTTGCCGGCGATCGGCTGCGCGTTCGCCCCGGCGAGAAGATTCCCGTTGACGGCGAGGTGATGGAGGGTCGATCGACCGTCGATGAATCGATGCTCACCGGCGAGTCGATGCCAATCGTCAAGGAGCCGGGCGCGATGGTCATTGGCGGCACGCTCAACCAGAGCGGCAGCTTTGTCATGCGGGCTGATCGGATCGGCGCCGATACCGTGCTGGCGCATATCGTCGAAATGGTCGCGGCGGCGCAGCGCTCGCGCGCGCCGATCGCGCGATTGGCCGATCAGGTCGCCGGCTGGTTCGTCCCCGCGGTCATCGTCACGGCCTTGGCGGCTTTCGCCGGGTGGGCCATGTTCGGACCACAACCGCGTCTCGCCTATGCGCTTCTTGCCGCCGTCAGCGTCTTGATCATCGCTTGCCCCTGTGCGCTCGGGCTGGCGACGCCGATGTCAATCATGGTTGGGATCGGCCGCGCCGCTCGCTCCGGCATTCTCATCAAAAACGCCGAAGCACTCGAGCGCATGGAAAAAGTCGACACGCTTGTGGTCGACAAGACCGGCACATTGACAGAGGGCAGACCGAAGCTTGTCGCGGCCAGCGCTATCAACGGGTTTGGCGAGGATGAACTACTGCAATTGGCCGCGAGTGTGGAGCGGGGCAGCGAACACCCCCTTGCCGCAGCGATAATGGCGGCAGCGTCTGCACCTAATCTCGCTTCCCTGCCGGCAGCCGATTTCGCAGCCTTTCCTGGTAAAGGCGTGTCCGCCATGCTCGATTATCGGCGGGTTCTGGCCGGCACCGCCAAATTTTTAAACGAGTTCGGCATCGCAACGGAGGCGTTGCAGCGCGAAGCCGAGCGGCTGCGCGCGGACGGTGCGACCGTCATTTTCGTTGCGGCAGCGGATGCGCTCGCCGGGCTACTCGCGGTTGCCGATCCGATCAAGCCGACGACGCCAGCGGCCATTGCCGCGCTCAAGGCGCAAAACATCGCGATCATGATGCTGACCGGCGACGATGCGGCGACCGCACAAGCGGTTGCGCGCAAGCTTGGCATCACCGACGTTCAGGCCGAAATCTTGCCGCACGACAAGGGTGCCGCAATCGAAGCGCTGCGGCGCGCGGGACGCGTCGTCGCCATGGCCGGCGACGGCATCAACGACGCACCAGCGCTTGCCGCCGCCGATGTCGGCATCGCCATGGGCACTGGCGCTGACATCGCCATGGCGAGCGCGGGCATGACACTGGTCAGAGGCGATCTCGCCGGCATCGTCCGCGCGCGGAAACTTTCGGCCGCGACCATGCGCAACATTCGGCAAAATCTGTTGTTCGCCTTTATCTATAACGTCATGGGCGTGCCGATCGCCGCCGGTGCGCTTTACCCGCTGTTCGGCTTGACCTTGTCGCCGGCGCTCAGTGCCGCCGCCATGTCCTTATCGTCGGTCAGCGTCGTGACCAATGCGCTGCGGCTTCGCCGCGTCTTGCTTTGATGTTACCGCGCCGCAAGGTCTTTCTCGCTTTTTTGCCGTTTCACCTGTAGTTTGACGGCAAATTTCCGCTTTCTCCGTTCAGCTCGCGAACCCTTTATGCCCACAGTGCCTTCACCAGTTAGCATCGCGCTGCTGCTCGGCTTGAGTTTTTTCCTCGGACTCGCTTTCGAAGATTTTTTCGCGCAGTCGACGCGGCGGCGGCCAGGCGGCATCCGCACCTTTCCGATGCTCGCGCTGGCGGGCGGGGTGCTTTATTTGCTCGATCCCGCTCACTTTGTTCCGTTCACCGCGGGCCTCGTCATCCTCGGCGCATGGCTGGTCATCTATTATCGGGCTTATGTCGGCGCCGCAGATGAGCAAGGCGAACCGACGGCCGGAATCGTGGTGCTAATTCTCAACGTGCACGCGTATCTGCTCGGTGCGGTCGCGCTGGCGCTGCCGCCATGGATCGCGGTGACCATGACGGTGGTTTCGGTGTTGTTGCTCACCGGCAGGGAGCAACTTCATGCGCTGGCGCGGCGGCTCGACATCGGGGAAATTATCACCGCCGGCCAATTTTTGATCCTGACCGGCATCGTGCTGCCGCTGCTGCCGAACCAGCCAATCACGACGCTCACCCCAATCACGCCGCGCCAGGTCTGGCTCGCGCTCGTCGTGGTCTGCACGTTTTCCTATGTCAGCTATCTGGCGCAGCGCTATTGGGCGGCGGTAGCCGGCGGGCTCTGGATGGCGGCGCTCGGCGGCCTCTATTCGTCGACGGCGGCAACGGTCGTGCTCGCGCGGCAGGCGAAAGCCGAACCCGCGGTGCGGCGCCAGGCGCAAGCCGGCATCACAGTCGCAACGGCGATTATGTATTTGCGCATTCTGGCGATCATCGCGATCTTCGATCTAGCACTTGCGCGCGTGTTGCTCGTGCCGCTGGGCGCGCTTTCGCTTGCCGGTTTCGCATTCTGCGGGCTGCAATATCGCTTCGCCGCGGCACCAGACAAGCAATCGCCACAAGCCATGCATCTTGCCGCCAGCACCAATCCGCTCCAACTTGGCGCCGCCGCGATCTTTGCGGTGCTGTTCGTCGCCGTGTCGCTGATCTCGACGGTGGCCAAGTCGCAGTTCGGAATTTACGGCATCTATACACTGGCCGCCATTGTCGGTGTCTCGGATATCGATCCCTTCGTCCTCAACTTGGCGCAGGGCGGCGTGGCTGGGGCGACGAATGCCGCGCTCGCCGCCGCGATCCTGATCGCGGCGTCCTCGAACAATATTTTAAAGGCGATTTACGCAGCCAGCTTTGCCGGCGGCAGGGCGGCCGCGGCGAGCGCCGGCGCGCTCATCGCGCTTGCTGTCGCCGGATTCGCAGCCGCCTTCGCCGTCGCAACGTTGTAACAAGAAGAAAGAAAAAGCTCAGCGCAGCGTCTGGTCGCTTTGCAGCGGCGACGCAAAGCTGCAGTTCTTTTCCGCGGCATTGCGCTGGAGAAGCTTTTGTTCGGCGATCACCGAATCGTATTCGCTGCGATAAGCCAGCGATCCGATCACCGACCCTGCCGCACTTTCACTTGCCCTTTCCATGAGACCGCGCAGCTCGCTCTCGCGCGCAATCAGAGCTTTCCGCCGGGTCGCAAGATCGTCGCAGTGATAAAGCGTGTAGCGGCCCGGATCGATAAAGACCGCGCCGGCGCCATCGCTCCCGCAGCCGGCAAGGGGGACAAGCGCGAGAAGGGCCAAGCTCGACAGGACAAAGCTCGACAGCGCGCCGTACCATCGGCCGCGCGCCGGAGACGCGCGCGGCGCGCGCGCTCGCGGCCGGTCAATGGCGAGCCGATCATTGGCGAATTTGTCCCAGATAGTCATCGCAACACGCGTCGCCTTACCCGCCCCGCGAATGCCGCTTGTGAATGCCAATTGTGAATGACATGAACTCTGTCGCAGCACCATGCGCCGCAAATGTGGCATGCCATGATGCCGCCCGGCACCCAGCAGATAGGTCCAAACGGCGAAGCCTCAGTCTAGCCATACGTGCCGCTAGTGTCCCGATTCCGAAATTCGCACGCTTTGTCGGCATGCTTTCATGCGAACTTCGGAATCAAAGGGACCCTAGCAAATATATAATCCTAGTGCGGTTTTTGGATTTGAAGTTCCTATGAGAGCTTCCGACTGAACTGTAGGAACTTCAAATCCACCGCACTAGTGTTAAAGTCTAACGAGGGGGAGGATCACGCCTCTGTTGAGCTGAAACAAATGCATTTCGACTGGTTGGATTGGTCTAATCCGGTGGCGCTGTGGTGGAGTTTTCTGGTCACCGTCAGCGCCGTGAACATCACCCTCTTGCTTTGCCTGCGGGCCCTTTACCGGGCCAATCCTTTCGGCGCGGCAAATGCAATCTTTGCGGCAGAACCGCTTGCGCTTCTGAGCGCCATCTATGTCTTCGGCTGCGCGTTCCGCTCGATCCTGCCGCGCGCGGATGTCGAGCGGATCTGTTTGTTCGACAGTTGGCTCTCCAGCGTATTGATCGGCCGCTCGGTTGCTACGCTGGCAGAGCTTTGTTTTGCCATCCAATGGGTGATCGTTCTGCGCGAACTCGGCCGCATCGCGCATTCCGACACGGCGAAAAATATTGCCAAGCTGATCGTGCCTTTGATCGCGCTCGCCGAAACCTGTTCATGGTATGCGGTGATCTCGACGAATTTCCTCGGCAATGTGCTGGAAAACTCGTTGTGGACCGTCACCTTCGCGCTGGTCGGGATCGCGCTTGTTCGGCTCGCCGCAAGCTTTCGTGGCGGCGCGCGATGGATCATTGCCGCAATGGCCGCCGGCGCCGCCGGCTATGTGGTTTTCATGTCCATGGTCGACGTGCCGATGTATGTGCTGCGATGGCATGCGCAGCTAGCGAACGGTCAGCAGATTCTCGGATTTTTCGCCGGTTTGCACGATCTGGCGAGCCGCTGGGTGGTCACGCACAGTATCGCGCAATGGCGCGACGAGATTCCCTGGATGTCGCTTTATTTCAGCGTCGCGGTCTGGGCCAGTCTGTTGCTCGGCGGTTTCGCCTTGGTTCGCCATCGCCTGTCGCGCTACCGCACGCGCCGGCCGCTGTTCAAATTCGCCGGACGCCGTCCGATCACCGTCGCGGTCCGATCCTCGCGATGAGCCGATAGGCAGTTTGCCGCGAATCCGGTACCGTCTGCTGCGCTGATTCGCTTTGCGCGGGCTTTTAGCAAAGACCGTGAGGTGAGGCGCATGATCATAACGGTAGCCACCTTGAAGGGCGGCAGCGGCAAGAGCACGCTGGCGAGTTGCCTTGCCGTTCATTGGCATCTGCGAGGCCGGCGCCCTACCCTGATCGACGCCGATCCGCAGCGCTCGATCGTGCGGCTCGCCGCGCGCGAACGCGCGCTCGGCGGCGTTGCCGTGGTCGAGGATGCGAGCGAGGAAGCCTCGATCAATGCGCGGCGGCTCGCCGGCGGCGGCGGATTGGTGATCATCGACACGCCGGGTTTTCGTTCCAAGACCACGCTCGATTGCCTCGCCGCAGCGGACTTCTTGCTCGTCCCGGTCAAGCCCTCGCCATTCGACGTCGATCGCATGCTCGATACGCTGAGCCTCCTGGTCGAACGCGCCGATGGCCGGCGGCCCCTGTTTCGCTGTCTGCTCACCCAGACGACGCGCGATTCAGTGATCGCCAAACACATTCGTTCCGAGCTCGCCGCAGCGGGACTGCCGGTGCTGCACAGCGAAATGACCAACCGCGTCGGTTACCCGGAAGCTTCGCTGTGGGGCGCAACGCCGAGCTTGATTAGCTGGAAAGGACCCGCCGCGCGCGAGATCGCCGCCATCGCCGACGAGGTCGACATGATTATCGGCGCGCAGCAGGCCGCCGCATGAGACGCAAGCCGCTCCCCAAGGCGATCACGCGCTCGATCGCCAACTTGCACGAGATCGCCGCCGGCTTTGCCGCGGATGAGCAGGGCCGCGTGCCGCGCCAACCTACAACACGCCAACCTACGACGCACCATGCCACGCCATTCGATGCAGTCGAGCCGGAGC
>CATPBC010000029.1 GCA_955652195.1 uncultured Xanthobacteraceae bacterium
ACCCCAAGTCCAATGAGCAGAAGCCCTCCCACCGCCGCAACAATACCCGGCGTCAAGATAGCGGCATCGAAGGTGCCGTCGCGCAACGACACACCCGACAGCGCAAGGACCACGCCCGCCGCACCGAGAACTGCACCAAACACCAACAAAAGCAAATACATACGCCCAATCTCTATTGCGGGGCGGATCAAAGCAATTTGCGTCGATATTGTGACGATGCCTTGATCCCATGCAAGCGGTATTCTGCGGCTTCGTTACTAGGCACCATCGCCGTTTACGCTGTGATGAGGACGTTGCCGAGACGCTTGAATTGGTCCTATCTAGAGGAACTTTTCAGGTTCCAAGGCCGTTGCACCGGCATCCATCCCCGTCAAGTTCACATTGAGGAGCACACCAATGGCATTCACCCTGCCCGAACTTCCTTATCCGTATGACGCGCTGGCGCCGCATATGTCGCGCGAAACGCTCGAATTCCATCATGACAAACACCATCAGGCTTATGTGAACACGGGCAACAATTTGGCTAAAGGCACCGAATGGGAAAACAAACCGGTAGAAGAGGTCGTCAAGGGCACCTTCGGTAAAAATCCCGGCCTCTTCAATAATGCCGCCCAACATTTCAATCACATTCATTTCTGGAAATGGATGAAGAAAGGCGGCGGTGGCGACAAACTTCCAGGAAAACTCGAGAAGCAACTCACGTCCGACATCGGACCATTGGCCAAGGTCAAGGAAGACCTGATCCAGGCTGGCATCACGCAATTCGGCTCAGGATGGTGCTGGCTGGCGGTGAAGGACGGCAAAATCACCGTGATGAAAACACCCAACGGCGAAAACCCGCTCGTCCACGGCGGCAAGCCGATTCTTGGCTGCGACGTTTGGGAGCACTCGTACTATATCGACTACCGCAATCGGCGGCCGGATTATCTGAAGGCTTTTTTCGACCACCTGGTGAATTGGGACCACGTCGGCGAAATGTTCGAGGCCGCGATGAAGTAACGACGCCGCATCGGCGTTATCTTTCAGCGGGGCGTTTCGCCCCGCTTCTTGCATTCGGGCGTGGCCGTCGAGGCAAAGATGAATTTAATTCAGCGTCGCAGCGCATTGCCGCATTGTCAGGGGCGCGGATGCGCTTCATGAATTTAGTCTTAGATCTGAACAGAGGCTGAGCGTGCATCATCAAGCTGCGGTGACGTCGCTGCGCTTGTCATCGAAGGCAATCCAATCGGCGCCTTGGCTGGATTGGCTCGCGATCGGTGTGCTGGCCTTCATTGCCGCAATTGCGTTGGCCACCTTTCGCGATTACGGGCTCGGTTGGGACGACTACACGCACTCCCAATACGGCGCCCTACTCGTCTCACTTTACCAGTCGAATTTTGCCGACCAGCGCGCGCTTTCGTTTGTGAATCTCTACATGTACGGCGGCGGTTTCGACATCATTGCAACTCTGGCCGCAAAAATCCTGCCGTTCGGCCTTCTCGAAACGCGGCGGCTCGTTGGAGCTGCGGTGGGCTTGGTAGGGTTATTCGCGACGTGGCGCCTTGGCCGACGCCTCGGCGGGCCGCTCGCCGGCCTGCTAGGACTGCTGCTGCTCGCGGCAACTCCTCTCTACTACGGACATATGTTCATCAACGCCAAAGATGGACCATTTGCCGCGGTCATGGCGATTGCGCTGCTCGCTCTCGTCCGTGCGTTTGAGGAATATCCGCGTGCAACGCCCCCAACCATCGCGCTGTGCGGAATAGGCGTTGGGCTCGCGATCGGCGCGCGCGTTCTGGGAGGCTTTGCGATTGCAACCGCCCTGCTGCCGCTTCCATTCATTGTCGCGGTAAGGTCCCGCGCGAGTGGGCTCAGGATCGCGCTGAGCGAATGCGGATCGTTTCTCCTGCCATTCATCCCAGCTGCAATCCTTGCGTATCTCCTGATGGGCCTGGTTTGGCCATGGAGCGTCGTTTCACCGCTCAATCCGTTCCGCGCTGTCGAGTATTTTTCCAATTTCTTCGAAAAACCCTGGCGCGAACTGTTCGATGGCCAATTGATCCCGGTCATCGATATGCCGCGCAGTTACGTGCCAACGCTGCTGGCGGTCCAGCTTCCGGAATTGATGCTGGCGCTCGGACTTTGCGGCACGGCTGGCGCGATTTTCGCGATCGCATCGAAAGCCGACCACAGCACGGCCACGGCAGGCCGTCGTGCGGCGCTACTTGCGACAGTGCTCGCCGTTCTATTGCCGGTGCTGGTCACGGTGGCGACGCGGCCCGCAATGTATAACGGCGTCCGCCATTTTATTTTTGTGTTACCGCCGCTCGCCGCGCTTGGCGGCCTCGCCGCCGCGCAGATCGCCGATCGGCTTGCGCGCCATGGCCGGATCGCTGTCGGCGCCGGCGTCTTGGCTTTGCTGATCGGCATCGCTTCTCCCGTCCTCGATATGACGCGACTGCATCCCTACGAGTACACGGATTACAACCATCTAGCCGGCGGGCCGCCGCGCGCGCGGCAAAACTACATGCTCGACTATTGGGGCCTGTCGCTAACCCAGGCATCGCGACGGTTGCTTACCGACATCGCCGACCGCCATGAGCGTCCCCCCCACGCCCAATGGAGAATTGCGGTCTGCGGCCCACATCCGCCGGTCGCGGTTGCGCTCGGACCGCAATTCACCACGACTTGGATTCCCAAGGGGGCCGATTTCGCCATGGTGCTCGGTGAGTTTTACTGCGCCAAGCTCGACGCGCCGGTCATGTTCGACATCGTGCGTGAAGGCGTCGTCTATGCCAGGCTCTATGACCTGCGCGGCCGCTCTATTTCTTCGCTGCTGACTGTGCCGGGAATCGAGCAGACTAACTATTAATTTGGCAAGCGCGTATTCGAGTAACTAACCAGCCGCAATTAGCGGAGAGTCCCGCGTTTCACGCGTTCACCGCAATCGGCTCTGCTGGGGTGGGCGGCAGCAATTTCGGCTCAATGAAGCGTCCCTGCTCGAGATCTTCGATCTGGCGATCGATCTGCTTGATCACATAGCGGGAATAAGGCCCGACATGGAGGTAAAAGGCCATCAGCGTGACTATACCGCGCACCGAATTGGGATTGATTGACATGCATGTCGTGAACGCTTTCCAAAAACGCTCGCGGCCCTCCGGCAAGCGCGATAACAGATCGTGCACCAGCTTGATTGTGCTCACACTGCCGCGGATGTCGCCTTGCGGCAATTCCTTCCGCCGATCGGAGCAATCAAGCATCCCAGCCAGCCGTTCCAAGCGCCCACAAAAAGCGTCCGGATCGTAGGTTTTTTCAAGTATCTTGCGGTAATCGCGCAAAATGTCCAAGCGCGGGCGTTTGGTTTCGTAATTCACGCCGGCGGTGCACTGATCCCCCTTGCCGGCCGGCGCCGCATCATGATCGACATACAAACGGCCTTCGCGCGCCAGCCGACGCGTGAGCTGGGTGTTCGGCAACGCATACAGCAGCCCCACCATCGCGATCGGAATGTTGGCTTCTTCGATCAGATCGATCATTGGCTGCGCGATCGATCCCTTCTCGGTATCGAAACCGACAATGAAGCCCGCGGTGACCGACATGCCGGCGCGGTAGATCTTGTGCACGCTCCCGGCGATGCTGCGCCGTGTATTCTGTTTCTTGCGCATCGCCGTAAGCGTTTCCTCGTCCGGGCTCTCGATGCCGACAAAAATCGCGAAGAAATTCGTCCTTCGCAACATCTGCAGCAGTTCGGCATCATCGGCGAGGTTGAGCGAGGCCTCAGTAGTGAATTCGAACGGATAATCGTGCTCCTTAATCCAAGGCTCAAGCACGGGCAGGAAAGCTTTGATCGCTTTCTTGTTGCCGATCAGATTGTCGTCGACAAAATCGACGTGACCGCGATAACCAAGATCATACAGCGCTTGGAGCTCGGCGAGCATCTGCGCATGGGTCTTGGTCCGCGGCGC
>CATPBC010000030.1 GCA_955652195.1 uncultured Xanthobacteraceae bacterium
ACCGGAACATTGGCAGCTTGGGCAAAACCCATATTGGCGATGTCGTTGGCACGGAGATTGATCTCGGCGGCGCTGCCGGCGCCCTCGATCAGCACGAGATCGGCCGCGCTGCGCAAATGCCGGTAGCTCTCCAACACGGCGGGCAGCAGATCGCGTTTCATGTGCTGATAGGCGGCGGCCTTGGCGCTGCCGTAGACGCGGCCTTGCACGATAATTTGCGCGCCGATCTCGCTTTGCGGTTTGAGAAGAACCGGATTCATATGGACGGTAGGCGGCGTGCGCGCTGCGCGCGCTTGGAGGGCTTGGGCGCGGCCGATCTCGCCGCCATCGGACGTCACCGCGGCATTGTTGGACATGTTCTGCGGTTTGAACGGACGCACCGCGAGGCCGCGCAACGTAAAGGCCCGGGCAAGACCGGCGACGATCAGCGATTTGCCGACATCCGAGCCGGTGCCCTGGAACATCAGCGCGCGTCCAGGCATCGCTAAACCAGGCATGGCTAGAACTCGATGCCGGGCTGCGCTTTCACGCCGGCGGCGAAATGGTGCTTCACCAAAGTCATTTCGGTAACGAGGTCGGCGGCGGCGAGAAGCTCGGGTTTAGCATTGCGGCCGGTGACGACCACGTGTAAGCCGGGTCGCCGCGCGGTGAGCGCCGCGACGACGTTCATCAGCTCGAGATACTCGTAGCGCAGCGCGATGTTGAGTTCGTCCAGGATGAGCATCGCCAGATTCGGATCAGCCATGAGCTCGCGAGCTTTTGCCCAGGCGCGTTCGGCCGCGGCGATGTCGCGCGCGCGATCTTGCGTCTCCCAGGTGAACCCCTCGCCCATCGTGTGCCAGACAAGCTGATCGTCAAAGCGCGCCAACGCATCGCGTTCCGCCGAATGCCAGGCGCCTTTGATGAATTGCACGACGCCGACGCGGTGGCCGCGGCCGAGCATGCGCAGCGCCAGCCCGAATGCCGCGGTCGATTTGCCTTTGCCGGTGCCGGTATGGACAATCAGCAAGCCTTTCTCGATCGTCTTGGCGGCAACTTCCGCATCCTGCACGGCCTTGCGCTTGGCCATTTTGGCGCGATGCCGCTCGGCTTCACCTTGATCGATTGGTTGCGTCATCGCTTCACCTGAGACCGGGTTGGGCAAATCCTTTGGCGCATGCTTGAGCGGACGGTTTGACACACAGTCTTACAGCGCTCCCTTGAGCGCGAGCGGCAGGCCGGCAACGACAAGCACCACGTGATCGGCGCGTGCGGCGACACGCTGGTTGAGCATGCCCTGCAAATCGCGAAAGCGCCGGCCCAGCGGATAATCCGGCACAAGGCCATAGCCGACTTCATTTGCAACCATCACCACCGGCGCCTCAACCGCGGCCAGCGCCTGTTCAAAGCGGGTAATTTCCGTGTCGATATCGGCGGCGCCGAGCACGAGATTAGAGAGCCACAGCGTCAGGCAGTCGATCAATACCGGCGTTCCGTGGCGTGATTGCAGCGAACCGACGAGATCGCGCGGCGCTTCAATGGTCTGCCAGGCCGCGCCACGGCGCGCGCGATGCGCGGCAATGCGTTCGGCCATCTCAGCGTCGCCCGGTTCCGCCGTCGCAACATAGTTCCATGGCGGTTTCCATGGTGGCGGCAGCGCTACGATCAATGCTTCCGCGTAACGGCTCTTGCCGGAACGCGCACCGCCGAGAACGAGAGAAAGTTTTGCTACGTTCTGCATGAAAATCCGGCGGCCAGATTGACAGGCCCACACATCGAAATCTATCACTAAGGCATCGATGGTCCCTCGATGAGGGTGAATAGGGAATGCGGTGCGGCCGCGCATGCGCGACGGCCAAATCCGCAGCTGCCCCCGCAACTGTGAGCGGGAAGTCTTGTCCGGTTAAGCCACTGGCGCATCGAATGCGCCGGGAAGGCGGGGCGAGGCGACGATCCGCGAGCCAGGAGACCTGCCATCGGCCGTGTCGACGCGACAAACACGGGTCGGGGTGCACCTGTGGATGATCCGAAAGACGAAAGTCTTTTGGTCCTCGCTCGCGCCGACGGCAGGTTAGGCGAGGACCGTTCGTGCTCAACCATCTGAGATCGGCGCTTGACGATGCGTCGTCCCATCAGGGGCGCAAGATCGCCGCGATTTACGTGCTGCTGTTCGCTGCCAATGCGGCCGTCTGGACCTGGGCTTTCATCGCCCTGTCCGGACATCCAACGCTTCTCGGCACCGCAATGCTCGCTTATGTGCTGGGGCTGCGCCACGCCGTCGATGCCGATCATATCGCCGCCATCGACAATGTCGTGCGCAAGCTCATGCAGGAAGGCAAACGGCCGGTCTCGGCCGGGTTGTTCTTCTCGCTCGGACACTCGCTGGTCGTCGCGATCGCAGTCGCGGTGATCGTCGGAACGGCTTTCGCCCTGCAGGGCCGGCTGCACCCATTCAAGGTGATTGGCAGCGTGATCGGCACCGGCACATCCGCATTTTTCCTGCTCGCCATCGCAGCCGTCAATCTGATCATTTTGCGCGGCGTATGGCGGAGCTTCCAGCGCGCCCGCCGCGGCGAAGCGGTTGCCGAGCACGAGCTCGATCAATTGCTTTCTGGCCGCGGCCTGTTAGCGCGGATCTTCCGGCCACTATTTCGTATGGTGACGCGAAGCTGGCACATGTTCGCGATCGGCTTTTTGTTCGGACTGGGCTTCGACACCGCGACGGAAATCACACTCTTCACCGTCGCCGGCAGCCAAGCCTCAGGCGGCATGAGCTTTGGCACGGTGATGATCTTTCCGGCGCTGTTCGCTGCCGGAATGACACTCGTCGACACCAGCGATAGCGTGCTCATGGTCGGCGCCTATGGCTGGGCATTTCTCAATCCGATCCGCAA
>CATPBC010000031.1 GCA_955652195.1 uncultured Xanthobacteraceae bacterium
ACCTGCCGAAGGTGCTGGACCTTGCTAAGCGCAAGAATGCTGTGATCAAGGTAAGCGGCGCCTGCACGCTGTCCCAGAAACCGTATCCGTTCCCGGACATTTGGGATCCGCTCGCGCGCGTGTTCGATGCCTGGGGTTTCGATCGCTGCCTGTGGGGTACGGACTGGACGCGCGCATATGCAATCGTCAACTACGAGCAAGCCGTCGAACCCTTCCTTAAAACTGAGCGCCTAAGCGACAGTGAGCGGGCGATGCTGATGGGCGGCGCGTGCGCCAAAGCCTATCGTTGGACCCCGAAGAAAGGTTAGGTTCGACCGCAAAACTGATCGACTCACCGTTCCGCTCGCATGGCTGGGTCGCGCTGACGGGCTCATCGAATAGCTAGGTCGACGAAAATGCGGATCGGCGCAGTGAACGTTCTGATATCCGGCGGATTTAGTGGCGCGTATGAGCAGCTGTTGCCGGAATTCGAGCGGACGAGCGGCATCAAGGTCACGACCAGATCGGGTGCGTCGCAGGGACTAGGGCCGCAAACGATTGCCGCGCAGCTCGCCCGCGGCGTGTCTGCTGACGTGATGATCCTCTCTAGGGAAGGCCTTGGTGAGCTGATGGCCGCGGATAAGATTGTCGCCGGAACCGACGTGGATCTTGCGCGAGTCCCCCTTGGCGTGGAGGTGCGGGCGGGGACTCCGAAGCCCGACGTGAGCACGGTCGAAGCTTTCAAACTGCTCCTGCTCAAGGCGAAAACCGTCGCGGTCCCTGCAAGTACCAGCGGTATCTGGCTTAAGACCGATCTTTTTCCGCGGCTTGGCATCGCGGAGAAGATCAATGTCAAGGCGACGCCGCGCGGCACGCACGCAACCGAAATGGTCGCCGCAGGAGGCGCGGATCTTGCGGTGATGCCGGTGAGTGAAATTGTGCACGCGACAGGGGTCGATTTCGCAGGCAGCCTCCCGCCGGAGATCCAGTTCGTCTAAGTGTTTTCAGCGGCCGTTGTGGCCGGCTCCGAAGAGATTGAAGGTTCTAAACGACTAATCGAATTTCTTGCCTCGGCGCGCGCTTCCGGGACAATCAGGAAAAGTGGAATGGAACCGCTCGCCACCTCCAGCTAGTAGGGTTGGCTCTGATGGATGACGCCGAATTCAATTGCCGTGCTCCTGCGTGGGCGTCGGCACATACGCGGCTCAGGAAGCGGCCCGGTACATAAGTGGCTCAGTATGTAAGTCAGTACGAAGCGGCTCAGGTGACGGTGGCGGCCCAGGGGTGCGGCTACGGAAGCGGCAGCAGAAGAAGGTGTAGGCCGTCATGACGAAACCCGCTGTCAGCGCCCGCGCTGTGTCCAAATATTTCGGCGCCACGTGCGCGCTGGCAAATATCGATTTCGAGCTCTTTGCCGGCGAAGTTCACGCGCTGGTCGGCGAAAATGGCGCCGGCAAATCGACGCTGGTGCGGATCTTGAGCGGCGTGCATCAGCCCGATCAAGGCGAGGTCTCGATTGATGGACAGCGTGCGCACCTCGGCAGCCCGAGCGCTGCGATTGCCGCAGGAATCGTGACCATCCCGCAGGAACTGCGGCTTGTGCAGTCGCTGTCAATTGCGGAAAACCTCACACTCGGCGACCCTCCGGTGAAGCGCGTACTCGGCATGCGCGTCGTCGACAGAAGGCGAATGCGGGCAGCGGCGTCAGACCAGCTCGCGCAGCTTGGCCTCTCGCTCGATCCCGGTATCCGTGTCGATCGGCTGAGCTATGCCGAGCGCCAGCTCGTCGCTATCGCCAAAGCGCTGCGCCGGCATTGCAAGATCCTCATTCTCGACGAACCCACCGCGGCGCTGGAAATGCGCGAAGTCGAGCGATTGTTCACACTGATCGATCATATGAAGCGTGAGGGCGCCGGAATCCTGTACGTCTCGCATCGCCTTGACGAAGTGGTGAGGCTTGCCGACCGGTGCACCGTGCTGCGCGACGGCCAGGTCGCCACGGTGGCACGGCGCGGCAATTTTAAAATCGCCGACTTGATTGTCGCGATGACCGGCGGCCTTGAGATGCAGCCCAGCGATACCGTGTCAGAGCCAGGCGGCATAGTGCTCGAAGATGTATCACGCCGTCCCGATGCCATTCGATTACGGGCCAACGAGGTACTAGGCCTTGCCGGATTGCTCAGCAGCGGTGCTGGTCACATGTTACGCCGGCTGTTCGGATTTACTGGCGAAAGAATTGAGCTGCGCCGGAATGGCAGACTTAAGCGGATCGCCAGCCCCGCTGATGCGATCAGGATCGGAATCGGATTTGTGCCCGACGAACGGCGGCTGGGACTGATCATGAATCAATCGATTCGCGACAACATTCTGCTGCCGAGCCTCGATGTTATTGCACGCGGCGGGCGTATTGATCGCGGTGAGGGCAACCGGCTCGTCGAACAAATGATGGAGTTGCTCGATATCCGGCCGCGCCATCCCGAACTGCCGGTATCAGCACTGTCGGGCGGCAATCAGCAGAAGGTGATCGTAGCAAAATGGTTCGCGCGCGGGGTCGGGGTACTGCTGCTTGACGAGCCGACTCAGGGCATCGATGTCGCTGCGAAAGCGCAGATTCATACGCTGATTCGCAAGTTTGCGAAGCGCGGTGGCGGTGTGCTCGTTCGCTCCAGTGATCTCACCGAGTTGACATTGATTTGCGACGAAATCCTGGCAGTGCACCAAGCGCGCATCACCGATCGCTTGCAGCGCTCCGACGGCTTTGATGAAAAACGACTGCACGCGGCAATCGGCGGATGAGGCGCCACTCGAAGTACACGTGGCCGTGGCTGCGACGATTTAATCTCGTCGGTCAGGCTCCATTGATCACACTCATTGTGCTGTGCCTTGCCACGGCGCTCATGACTGACCGATTTATATCGCCGCTCAATCTGACCAACATTTTGGTGCAGTCCTCGATTATGGCCGTCATCGCCATTGGCATGACGTTTGTCATCATTGGCGGCGGGTTTGATCTTTCCGTCGGCTCGACAGTCGCTCTCGCCGGCTGTATCGCCGCGATGGTGATGGTGCGGTTCGGTCTAGTCGCTGGCATCATCGCCGGCATCGCCGCCGGCATGGCGGTTGGATTGGCAAACGGTCTGATCATCGCGAGATTAGGAGTAAATCCATTCATCACCACGCTTGGCACCATGGTGCTGGTGCGCGGCGTCGTCTATCTGATTACCGGTGGCGCACCTGTCGGCGACGAAGGCCTGCCGCCGGCATTTATCGCGTTCGGCTCCGTGCGTTTTCTGGGAATCCATTATCTGGTCTGGGTTCCTGCTCTGCTGCTTGTCGCTTTGTCCTGGTTGATGCAGGCGACGCCCTATGGCCAGCGAGTCTACGCGACTGGCGGCAATCGGGAAGCCGCCTATCTCTCCGGCGTTGCGGTCGAGCGGATCATCGCCTCGACCTATGTCTGGTGCGGCGGGCTTGCTGGGCTGGCAGGAGTGATGCTTGCCGCCCGCCTGCAATCCGGACAGCCGACGGCCGGTGAGTTTTATGAACTGACCGCGATCGCCGCAGTCATTTTGGGCGGCGCCAGCCTGCATGGCGGCGAAGGCACGCTTTATAAGAGCATTATCGGCGTGCTCATCATGGTCGTGCTTGGCAACAGTCTTAATCTCCTGAACGTCGATTCTTACTGGCAACGCGTCGCGATCGGTGCAGTTATTATTGCCGCGGCGGCAACAGATCGGCTACGCTCCCATCGATAACGAGGGAGGTCTTTTATGCTGGACACCCGTCCTCTCGTATTGCTCGCAGCCATGATGAGCGTGCTCGGCGTCTGCTCTTTTCCTGCCGCCGCACAGCAAAAGACGACGATTGGTGTCTCGCTCGCACAGGACGACAATCCTTTTTACATCGCAATGCTCAAGGGCATTCGCGAGCGCGCGCAAGAGCTCAGCTGGGAGGTGGTGACGGTTTCGGCCAACGAAGACAAGGCCAAGCAAATTGCCGGCGTGCAGGATCTCGTTGCACACGGCGTGAAAGGCATTCTGATCTCGCCGATCGACGCGGTCGGCGTCAACGCCGCCTATGACGCAGCGAAGGCCGCAAATATTCCGATTGTGTCGGTGGCGCGCGGCTCGACCTCGCCGAACCAGACGCTGCACGTCGCGATGGACGAGACTCAGATCGGCCGCGATATCGCCGAGTGGACCGCCATAGCCATCGGCGGCGAAGGCAAAGTGGCCATGCTGCTCGGTCCCAGTGGCGTGCCCACCTTCCGCAATCTCGGCGACGGCTATGCCCAGGTGATGGCCAAATATCCGAAGATCCAGATCGTCTTTCGCGCCGACGGGCCGCTCACCCGCGAACGCGGCGTCAAGCAGGCGGAAGATACTTTGGTTGCCAATCCCGATCTGAAGGCAATCTATGCCGCCAACGACGACGTCGCCCTGGGCGCCATGCAAGCCGTGCTTGCTGCCGACCGCTCGGGTAAGACTATCGTGACCGGAATGAATGGAGTGCCGCCGGCGCTGCGTGCCGTCAAAGACGGCAAACTCGCTATGACGGTCGAGCTCAATCCGGTGCTGTGGGGCCGGCTCGGCGTCGACGTGCTGGCCAGTTATCTGAAAGGAGAAAAGGTCGAACCGCGCGTGTTCATCAAGCACGTGATCATCGATCAGACTAATATCGACGCGAAACTGCCGAAGACTTAAGGAACCCGAGCATGGCTGACGTCGCGACTGCCGCCAAGCCCAGCGAGTTCGTGGCACAATTACAAGCGGCCAACCTGCATCCGCTTTGGGATCGCTTTCGCACCATCACCCCGGTCAAACCGCAGCCCAAAGATCCACCGTTGCTCTGGCGCTGGCGCGACATCGAGCCATTCACCGAGCGGGCGGCGTCCCAAGTGCCGATCGACGATGTCGAGCGCCGCGCCCTGATTTTGGTCAATCCCGCCTTTGCCGGTGATACGGTGACAACCTCAAACCTCATCGCCGCCTTCACCGTTCTTGATCCCGGCGATCGGGCGCGGCCGCATCGCCACACTTTCTCGGCGATCCGTTTCGCAACGCGGGCGGAGGGAGCGGCCACGATCGTCAACGGCCGGCGCTGTAACATGCATGACGGTGATCTGATCCTCACCCCACCGATGTGCTGGCACGGCCACATCAATGAAAGCGATCACCGCATCATCTGGTTTGATGCTGCAAATATTCCGCTGCTCCGCACGCTCGACGCCAATTTCTTCGAGCCCGGCGATCCCAAAGCCAATCAGTTCTGGATGGTGGATGAAGGCGAGGAGAAACTATGGACGGAACCAGGCCTGGTCGGCACCGAGCTTGACTATCCGGCGACCCATTCGCCCAAGTATCATTATTCCGGCGCAGCGACGCGCCGCCTGTTGGCCGCGCTTTCTCCCGGTGCCGATGGTTCGCGCACAGTGCGCTACACCAATCCCGCCACCGGCGATGCCGTCATGCCGGCGCTCGACTGTTATGCCGTGCGGCTATCGAAGGATCGTGCCACGCGGCCGAAACGCACTACCTGCAACATGATCTGTCTCGTCGTTTCGGGGATGGGTCGTTCGACCGTGGGCGAGCACACCTTTGATTGGTCGCAGCACGACGTGTTCTCGATCCCACATTGGACACTGGCAAGCCATACCGCAAAAGGCGGTGATGCCGATCTTTTCGTCGTCTCCGACAAGGTGGCGCTCGAGCGCCTCGATCTGTTGCGCGAGGAATACCAATAACTGCGCGCGCCACATCGCCGAACGAAGGTATCGGCGCGCCGGTTCGCCGCCTGGAAGATCAGAAATTCCTGCGCGGGCAGGCTTGCTTCGTCGCCGATATCACCCTGTCCGGTGAGCTACATTGCGTGCTGGTGCGTTCCCCGCACGCGCATGCGCGGATTCGCGGAGTTGAGGTTTCCGCCGTCGCTGCGCAGCCGGGCGTCGCCGCCGTATTTACTGGCGCGGACATGGCGGCCGACAATGTCGGACCAATGGCGCCGCTTTGGGCCATCACCTCGGCCGATGGCAGGCCGATGGCGGAGCCGCCGCGCTGGGCCTTGGCGCGCGACATGGTGCGCCATGTCGGCGAGCCAGTGGCCGTCGTCCTTGCCGAAACATTGGCTCAAGCACGCGATTCTGCCGAACTGGTACAAGTGGATTACGAGCCGCTGCCCGCGGTGATCGACGCGAAACTCGCGCTGCGCGAATGCGCGCCGCAGCTGCATGACGCCGCTCCCGGGAATATCTGTTTTTGCTTCGCACGCGGCGACGACTCTGTCGTGCGGAAAGCCATTGCCAGCGCACCGCACGTCGTGCGGCTCGATCTCATCAACAATCGCCTGATCGGCGCGGCGATCGAGCCGCGCGCGGTACTGGCTGACGGCAGCACAAGCGGAAAACTGACGCTCTATTGCGCCACGCAGGTGCCACATCACATTCGGCGTACGGTGAGCGAACAGCTCAACTTGCCGCAGGCCGCTATTCGGCTGATTGCGCCAGACGTTGGCGGCGGCTTCGGTTACAAGGGTAAACACTATCCCGAAGAAACCATCGTCGCATGGGCAGCCTGGCGTTTGCGCCGGCCGGTGAAATGGATCGGCACACGTAGCGAGTGCTTCATTGCTGACAACCAGGGTCGCGATCACCAGACACGTGCGGAACTAGCATTCGATGACGAGGGGCATTTCCTCGCCTTGCGAGTCGAGACGATCGCCAACCTCGGTGCCTATGTGTCGACCTTCGGTGCTGCTATCCCCAGCGCGATTTACAGCGCACTGCTTGCGGGCGTCTACCGAACGCCCGCCATTGCGGTGCAAACGATCGGCGTTTTCACCAATACCCTGCCAACCGACGCTTATCGCGGTGCCGGACGCCCTGAAGCTTGTTATGTGCTGGAACGGCTCGCTGACGAAGCAGCCCGGCGGCTCGGGCTCGACCGTGCTGAAATCAGGCGCCGCAATCTCATCGATGTGACAGCGATGCCGTACAAAACGCCGATTGGTCCGACCTACGACTGCGGCAATTTTCCAAAAATCCTCACTCGTCTTTTGGACATCGCGGGTTACGCAGGATCTGTCGAACGCCGTGCGCTGGCGGCGCGCGCAAAGAAACTGCGCGGCTTCGGGATCGCCTGCTTTGTAGAATCCTCAGGCGTTGCGCCGTCGCGGTTTGCTACTGCGCTCGGCGCGCGTGTCGGCTTTTTCGAGGCTGCCACGGTACGCGTGCAACCAGATGGCAGCGTCCAGGCGCTGCTCGGCACTCATAATCACGGCCAAGGCCACGCCACGACCTTCGCACAAATTCTCGCATCTCGGCTGGGCGTTCCACTCTCCACCATCGCCATAATCGAAGGTGATACCGATCAGGTGCCGTTTGGATCGGGCACGTTTGGCTCGCGCTCGATCGCAGTCGGCGGCTCGGCCCTCGATTGCGCGGCAACCAAGGTGATTGAAAAGGGCAAGCACATTGCCGCGCACCTGTTGGAAGCGTCAGTTGAAGACATCACATTCGATGGAGGAGAGTTTTCCATCGCCGGAACGGATCGCCGCCTGACACTTCGCGAAATCGCCGGGGTTGCCCACGTTCCGACAAACTATCCTTTCGGGCTCGAGCTTGGACTTCAAGACAGTGCGGTCTACGACCCTCCAGGCTTCGCCTGGAGCAATGGCGCCCACGCTTGCGAAGTCGAACTTGATCGGGATACCGGCAAAGTTCGGGTGATTGGCTATTGGACCGTGGATGACGTCGGCACAGTAATCAACCCAATGATCGTCGAAGGACAAATCCAAGGTGGCATCGCACAGGGACTTGGACAGGCGCTCTGCGAGCGATGCGTTTATGATCCTGAAAATGGTCAGTTGTTATCCGGATCACTCATGGATTACGCACTGCCGAGGGCAGACGATATTCCTGAGATCGTGTCGGTGCTCGATGAAGACCAGCCCTGTCCTCATAACCCATTGGGCGCCAAAGGTTGTGGCGAGGCTGGCACGATTGGCGCACCGGCGGCAATCGTCAGCGCAGTCCTCGATGCGCTGAAAGGATTAGGTGTTACCGGCATTCAATTGCCTTTGACACCCGAAAGAATCTGGAAGGCCATGCAGATCGCAAAAAATCCAGGGGCC
The DNA here is from genome assembly GCA_955652195.1 of uncultured Xanthobacteraceae bacterium. Lineage (GTDB taxonomy): Bacteria > Pseudomonadota > Alphaproteobacteria > Rhizobiales > Xanthobacteraceae > BOG-931. The sequence continues at coordinate 8,107 of CATPBC010000031.1, forward strand.
CTTTAAATGCTAACACTCAAAACTGCACGCAACTGTTGAGGCTGCTCCGACGCGAATTACAAAACGAACGCATTTGATCGATCGAAGCGCCCGCAGCCATCGAGCATCGTCGGATCGAGTTCATCGACGAAAACGGCTAAGGGCGTGGGGTTGTTTTCAGGCGCGAGAGCGCTGAACGTGCTGACTGCCATGTGGCCTCGTGCCGGACTTTTGGCTTTTATCGAAAACCATAATCTTGGAAACGAACGCCATCACGCTGCGCACATGAATAAGACCGCACCCTGAAGCGAGTTCACCGAAGTCTTCCTTTGTGTAACTCGAATAGTACGGTTCATGATAATTTTGCGGGAACCGTTGTAGCAAACCTTCGTAATCCGGCCGATCATCGCGTTGCAACGAATCCAAAACGATCAAGCGCCCGCCTGGCTTGAGCACCCGAGCACATTCACGCAATGCGCTGCGCCGCACCTTCGGCGGCAATTCATGAAACAAAAAAATGCTGGTGACGGCATGTTGGCTATTGTCCGCCAACGGGATGGCTTCAACCTTGCCGACGACCAACCGGGTCCGTGACCAGTGCCTCAAATGAGTTTTGGCGTGTCTAACATAAGCGTCGGACATATCGAGCCCGACGATCTGAAGTCGGGGCCAGGCTTGCTTAACGAAGTCGAGAAATCGTCCAGTGCCACAGCCAATATCGAGAAGGTGCAACTGGCGCTGATCGTGTCCGGCAAACACCTCATGGAGCTGCGGCAAAGCTTGGCGCCGCATCGCATTGGCCGTTCCGTTGAGCAGCACTTCAACCTGGGTGTCGTATCGCTCGGCGGAATCATCCGTCATCCAGCCGCC
>CATPBC010000032.1 GCA_955652195.1 uncultured Xanthobacteraceae bacterium
GCGCTCTAGTGTGGTGGATTTGAAGTTCCTACAATCAAGCGGCTAGCTCGGATAGGAACTTCAAATCCAAGAACCACACTAGAATCATAAATTTGCTAGTGTCCCTTTGATTCCGAAGTTCGCATCAGAGGCACCGCAAACAGTTGCGAACTTCGGAATCGGGACACTAGTGTGGTGGATTTGAAGTTCCTACAATCAAGCGGCTAGCGGACACTGGGATACGCGCAAAGCTCCGTGCGAATTGCCACCTGGAATGTGAATTCGATCAAGCAGCGGCTGGATTCCGCAGTGACCTGGCTGGCTGAGCGCAAGCCGGACATTGTCTGCCTGCAAGAAACCAAATGCGTTGACGACGCGTTTCCGCGCGAGCCGTTCGAGGCGCTCGGTTACAATGTCGCCGTGCACGGGCAGAAGGCATTCAACGGCGTGGCTTTGCTGTCGAAATTTCCACTCGACGAAGTCAGCAACGGTCTGCCGGGCGACGATCAGGACGACCATGCCCGTTTCATAGAAGGGGTCGTCTCTACGGCGCGTGGCGCGATGCGCATCGCCAGCCTTTACCTGCCGAACGGGAACCCACCGCAGACCGACAAATACACCTACAAGATCGGTTGGATGAAGCGCCTTTCCACTTATATGCGCGAACGCCTGCTCCTTGAAGAACCACTCATCATGGCTGGGGACTACAATGTGATCCCGACTCCCGCGGACGCCCGCAATCCGCAGGTCTGGGTCAATGACGCTTTATTCCTGCCGCGCACCCGCGACGAGTTCCGTGCTCTCATCAACCTCGGGCTGACCGATGCGGTGCGTGCGACCAGTGACGATTCCGGCCTGTTTACGTTTTGGGATTATCAGGCCGGCGCCTGGCAAAAGAACAACGGCATTCGTATCGACCATCTTCTGCTGTCGCCTGCAGCGGCGGACCGGCTGCGCAGCGCGGGCATTGATCGTCACGTCCGGACTTGGGAAAAGCCATCCGATCACGTCCCAGTGTGGATCGATCTGGAAATTGAAGCGAAATAGCGACCCGCTTCGCTATTCGCTAAAAAACTAATCGTGCCGGCCTTTCAGCCAATCCTCAAGATAGACGAGCGCCATGGCGCGTTCGTCATCGCTCGCGCCTTTGAAAGCACTGTCATAGACCGGCTTGACCCAGTTTTCGTCGGCGCCCGCGCAGTCACGTCCGAGGATCAGCCACATCAGGCCACGCGCCGCCTGCCGCGGCACAACCTGCCCCTGGAACAGCATTTCCCCGAGCGCGACTTCGGCGCGGCAATGACCCTTGGTGGCGGCAAGCCGCAGCCAGCGCGCCGCCTGATGCGGATCGCCTGGCGCGCCGAGATAAAGTCGCCCGAGTTCGTACTGCGCATCGGCATCGCCGAAATAAGTCGCCGCGTAGCCGAACATGTCGCGCGCGCGGGTACGATCGACTGTAATCTTCGAATTCGGTATCCCGGTGAGGTAGTAGTGCCCAAGCGCGACAAAGGCATTGGCGACGAACCGCGCTTGCGGTGTGCCGGGCGCCTCGTCGGGATGGCTGTTGGCGATTTGGCTGAAATAGTTGAAGGCGCGCAGATCATCGCGCGGCACGCCATCGCCATCGGCATACATGCGGCCGAGTTTCCACTGCGCGACCGGCTGCCCCTGCTCAGCGGCATATTGCAGCGCCGTCAGCGAGCTATTCTTATTCGGCGCGCTCTCCGGCGGATGCGCGCTACCGCGCAAGCCGTCGGCAGGCGACAGCGCGGCGGTGCTTGGAGTGGTGGTGCCGTCGAATGCCAAAGCTGGCGTGGCGCCGAGAATATGGTGGATCACGTCATTTGCGCGGTCGGCACCGACCACAATGCAAATGCCAAGGGCGAGCCCGGCCAAGCTTGCGCCGGTGGCGATGCGGCGAATGTTGCTAGACGTCCGCATAACACACCGTCTCAGCTGCTGCGCCCGGATGCGTAAGCGCGCCCTGACGCGCCGAACCCACTTGCTGGGCGTACTTCCATAGATAGCCCGAGGTGAACTCTGACGGGCGCGGCTTCCATTCTTTGGCGCGGCCGTCCAACTCGGCTTTACTCAGCTTGACGTCGAGCGTTCCCCGCTCGGCATCGAGCGTGATGATGTCGCCGTCGCGAATGAGAGCGATCGGCCCGCCGACGGCCGCCTCTGGCCCGATATGGCCGACGCAGAAGCCGCGGGTGGCGCCGGAGAAGCGCCCGTCGGTAATGAGCGCAACCTTGCCGCCCATGCCCTGCCCATAAAGGGCCGCGGTAGTTGAAAGCATTTCCCGCATACCCGGTCCGCCCTTCGGGCCCTCGTAGCGGATGACCAACACGTCGCCTTCCTCGTATTGCCTGTGCTTAACCGCCTCGAAGCACGGTTCCTCGCCGTCGAAGCAGCGGGCCGGACCGGAAAACTGCAAGCGCTCCATGCCAGCCACTTTCACGATGGCGCCGTCGGGTGCGAGATTACCTTTCAGCCCGACCACGCCGCCGGTTGGCAGGATCGGCTTGTTGGCGGGCCAAACGACGGCCTGATCCGGATTCCACTTCACCGACTTAAGGTTCTCGGCGATGGTCCGGCCGGTGACGGTGATGCAGTCGCCATGCAAGTAGCCATGGTCGAGCAGCGTCTTCATCAACAGCGGCACGCCGCCAGCTTCAAACATGTCTTTGGCGACATAGCGGCCGGACGGTTTTAAATCCGCGATATAAGGTGTCTTTTTCAGGACTTCGGCGACGTCGAACAGGTCGAATTTCACCCCGCATTCATTGGCGATGGCCGGCAGATGCAGTGCCGCATTGGTGGAGCCGCCGGTCGCCGCGACAACCGCCGCGGCATTTTCCAACGCTTTGCGCGTGACGATGTCGCGCGGCCGAATATTCTTGGCGATCAGATCCATGATCATCTCGCCGGCCAGGAAACAAAACTTGTCACGGATCTCGTAGGGCGCCGGCGCGCCAGCCGAATAGGGCAAAGCAAGACCGATCGCTTCTGAGACCGTCGCCATCGTGTTGGCAGTAAATTGTGCGCCGCAGGCGCCGGCCGACGGACAGGCATTTTGCTCGAGCGTGTCTAGATCGCCATCCGACATGGCGCCGATCGAGTGCTTGCCGACCGCCTCGTAGACATCCTGGATGGTAACCGGCATTCCCTTGAAGGTGCCCGGCAGGATCGAGCCGCCATAGATGTAGATCGACGGCACGTTGAGACGGCACATCGCCATCATCATTCCCGGCTGCGACTTGTCGCAGCCGGCCACCCCAATCAGCGCGTCGTAAGAATGGCCGCGCACCGACAATTCGACTGAATCCGCAATCACTTCGCGCGACGGCAAAGACGATTTCATGCCGGCATGGCCCATGGCGATGCCGTCGGTGACGGTGATGGTGCAGAATTCGCGGGGCGTGCCGCCGGCCGACGCAACTCCAAGCTTGACCGCTTGGGCTTGTCGCATCAGCGCTATGTTGCAGGGGGCCGCCTCATTCCAGCAGGTCGCGACCCCGACGAAGGGCTGATGGATCTGCTCACGCGTCAGCCCCATCGCGTAATAGAAGGCGCGGTGCGGTGCGCGGTCGGGGCCCTCAGTAGCGTGACGGCTGGGCAGCCGTAATTTCAAGTCGCTCTTGGCGTCCATCAAACTCAAGCGAGCCAACAGGCCCTATTCGCCCCTCTCACCGGTCCAAAGCCTGCCTCGCTTTTTCAGACCGGACGTATCGACAACGGCTTTCCGCCAGATTCGATCAGTGTGTTCGATCGTCTCGAACGGCAGCCGCACGGGCATCGATGTCGAGAAATCCTATGGCTAAAAAGCGGCGCTGGGCGCGGGTGCGCTGCGGTAAGATTAAATGTTCCCCCGCTGTGTCCGCGCGGCCACAGATTCAACGCGCTGGATGCATTTCGGTTAGGCAGCGGTTTACCATCCGGCTTACGACTTGCGACCATGGGGGATGCCCAAGCGCCTGACCAAAGCCTTCTTCCGACGCAGCGTGCATGAGGTCGCGCCCGACCTGATCGGCGCCACGCTGCTGTTCAAGGGGGTGGGCGGCCGAATTGTTGAGGTCGAGGCCTACCACCACACCGATCCGGCGGCGCATAGCTTTCGCGGTCCAACAGCACGCAACGCCGTGATGTTTGGGCCGCCGGGCTATGCCTATGTCTACCGCTCCTACGGCATCCACTGGTGTCTGAACTTCGTCTGCGAACCGCATGGCTCGGCCAGTGCGGTTCTCATCCGGGCCTTGGAGCCAACCGAGGGTTTGCCGCTGATGCGCCGGCGCCGCGGCTTGTCCGATGTGCGGTTGCTCTGCGCCGGCCCCGGGCGGGTCTGTCAGGCGCTGGGGATTACCGCAGCGCACAATGGTCTAGCCCTGGACGAGCCGCCCTTTGCCCTATTTGCGCGCGCCGGCGCGGTCGAGGTCATCGCCGGACCCCGAATCGGCATCACCAAGGCGGCAGAAAAGCCGTGGCGCTATGGCTTCAAAGGTTCGGCCTTTCTCAGCAAGCCGTTTCGGCCGGGCTAAATCCGAAGCCTGAACGCCGGATCGAAGCCGAGTTCGCGGCGGGCCTTGGCGATCGAGACCATCCCGTCGTCCTCGGCGATGTTGTAGATTCCCGGTTGCCCACGCGTGACCGCGATCGCCGCGGCATGCGCTGCGGCATCGACATGAAGCGGCGGCTTGCGGTGTGGCTCATTAGTCCAGGCGCCGGGACCGTAGAAAAACCCATAGCGCAGCAGGATCGCTTCCAGACCTGAGGTCAGGACCTGCCGTTCCATCTCCGCGGCACCGCGCACCGTTACCGCGCGAGGGCCATCGGCCAGATCGAAGGGGTCCGCTTCGGTGTGAGGCGCGGCACCGGCTGCGTAGCCGAACGCGATGCTCTGCACGATAAACCGCCCGGCCGAGACGGCCTTCGCGGCAGCGATCAGGTTGCGCGTGCCTTCGGTACGAATACGCGCGTTGCGTGGATAGGACGCGGCAAGCTGGGCCTCATCGAAGATTTGGGGCAAGTCCGTCAATTGATGGATGACGATTTCAGGCGCGGCGCGCATCACCGCTGCCTTGAGCGCATCGGCGTCGAACACGTCCACGACCACCGCGGCAACGCCGGCTGCTTCGAGTGCGCGTGCATTGGCTGCACTGCGCGTCATTCCGGCGACTTGGTGACCAGCACCGAGGAGAAGCGGCGTCAATCGCCGGCCGATTACGCCGCTCGCGCCAGCGAGAAATATTTTCATATTCAGATCACGCCGCGCCTTCGAGCCGCTGCAAGGCTTCGGCGATCTTGGCTTTGCGCAGCTGCGCTTCCTCGCGCTTTTCTTTTTCCTCTTCGACGACTTCTTCAGGTGCGCGCGCCACGAAATTGGGATTGCCGAGCTTCGCCTCGACGCGCGCGATGTCGGCGTCTAGCCTTTCAATTTCAGCTTTATATTTCTGGCTTTGTCGTTCACGATCAATTCCATGAAGAAGCAATTGTCCTTCACGATAAGGTAATACGACATGCTCACGCAGTTCCTGTTCTCGCACTGCTACTAGAACATCTTCCGGAACATCTGGATGATCGGATATTACAAGCCGTCCGTGAAATAGATCGACATAGCAATTGCTCAATCGAAAAATTTCTTGTTGGTATTTTACAATCCATCGTTTGGAACGACGATTGTAATTTATAGCTCGCACAAGCGAAACTGATCGCGCGGGAATATCAAACTCGGTCCTAGCTGAGCGAAGCTCGGTGATTAGTCCGATTACAAATCCAATCTCAGCGACGGCAGAAAAGTTGCCGCCAAGGTCAACCCCTCGCGAAAAGGCCAACTTCTGGAATCGATACAACAGCTCGCTTCCGATAGACTTTTTTCGTTGTCTTGCGCTCTCACCGACAACGTTCGGCCAACGCGTAAGAGCTAAAACCTCTCTGCGATTTGCAGTTAATTGCCAAAGCTCTTCTGTAACAAATGGCATAAACGGGTGAAGTAATTTAAGAATCTCGTCACGAACCGAACCAACCATGGCACTTGTTTCTTCTTTGGAGCTTCTGTCGGAGCCAAATAGAATGGATTTCGCCAATTCCAAATACCAATCGCAATATACATGCCAAACAAAGCGGTAAATTGAATTGGCAGCCTCGTTGAAACGGTAAGTTTGAATTGCCCCAGTCACTTCCGCTGCGGTTCTGTTAGCTTCTTCAACAATCCAAATATTGAGAGGCTCCTTCGCGGTTAACGGATCGAATTCAACGAGAGTAGCGCAGCCGTTAATCTCGGCAAAGCGCGCGGCATTCCACAGCTTGGTCGCGAAATTGCGATAGCCCTCGACCCGCTGCGCTGACAGTTTGATGTCGCGGCCCTGCGCCGCCATGGCGGCGAGGGTGAAGCGCAAGGCATCGGCGCCATATTCGTCGATCACCGCCAAAGGATCGATCACGTTGCCTTTGGACTTCGACATCTTCTGCCCGCGCTCGTCGCGCACGAGCGCATGAATGTAAACCTCGCCGAACGGCACCTGCTTCGTAAAGTGCAGGCCCATCATCATCATGCGGGCGACCCAGAAGAAAATAATGTCGAAGCCGGTGACGAGCGTGCTGGTCGGATAGAATCTTTTCAGCTCCGGCGTTTGGTCCGGCCAGCCCAAGGTCGAGAACGGCCACAGCGCGGAAGAGAACCAGGTGTCGAGCACGTCTTCGTCGCGCCAAATTGGAAATGGACCGCCGTCGAAAGCTTCATTAGCAAGCTCCATTAACTCATGGTCATCCGATGGCTTCGACGAAAGAATTTTGATAGGTCGCCCATATTGTTTCTCCGCCAACGCCGCCGCGCTCTCTGCGCTGTCGGAGACAAATATCTCAAACTCATCGAGAGAAGCTTCTTTCTCGCCTTCTAACTTCAGCCCGTACCAAGCAGGAATTTGGTGACCCCACCAAATCTGCCTCGAAATGCACCAGGGTTGGATATTTTCCATCCAATTGAAGAAGGTCGCTTCCCATTGCGGCGGTACAAATACAGTCTTGCGCTCGCGGACCACCGCCATCGCCGGCTGTGCGAGCGTCTTGGCGTCCACGTACCACTGATCGGTGAGATAGGGCTCGAGCACCGCGCCCGATCGGTCGCCGTGAGGAACAACATGTGCGTTGGGAACAACTTTTTGGAGAAGGCCCCTTTCTTCAAGACGATCCACTATTTTTTTGCGAGCGACAAAACGATCAAGTGCATCGAGTGTCTCAACGGTCCAACTAACAAGCTCCTCTGTTTCGCCAGTATCGGTCGCACCTCGCACGTGAGCTAGGAAATCTGAGTTTCCACGAAGTTTAAGTTTGGCCTCGGCGTCGAAAATATTGATCAGCGGCAAACCGTGTCGGCGACCGACCTCGAAATCGTTGAAGTCATGGGCCGGCGTGATCTTGACCGCACCTGTACCCTTCTCTGGGTCAGCGTATTCATCGCCGATGATCGGAATGCGCCGGCCGACCAGCGGCAGGATCGCCGTCTTGCCGATCAGATGCTTCAGCCGCTCATTATGCGGATGCACGGCGACGGCAACATCGCCGAGCATGGTTTCGGGCCGTGTCGTGGCGACGACAATGAATTCGCTACTGCCCTCAATCGGATATTTTATATGCCAGAGCTGGCCTTTGGTCTCGACCTGCTGCACTTCCAGATCGGAGATCGCGGTCTTGAGCTTGGGATCCCAATTGACGAGCCGCTAGTCCTTGTAAATCAA
>CATPBC010000033.1 GCA_955652195.1 uncultured Xanthobacteraceae bacterium
GAACAGTTGATCGACCAGATCCTCCTCGACGCGACTGTTGCGAGCCAAGAGATGCGCGATAAATAGCTCGGCAAACGCCGGCTCTTCGTGGATCACGCGGGTGATGTCTGCCTTTGTTATTTGCCCGATCACGCATTCCGTCATAGCGGAGACGGTTGCCAGACGCAGCGGTTGTCCGGTCAAACACCCTTCCCCAAAGAAATCGCCGGTTCCCAGAAGTGCAACCACGGCTTCCTTCCCCTGCTCGGAGACGACGGTCTTCTTGACCTTGCCGCTCTCAATGTAGAAAACGGCATCCGCGGATTCGCCCTGCCGGTACACAATTTGATCCTTCCGATAGTCGGAAATGGCGCGACCGCCGTTCACTTTCGCCAGAAATACTTTGGGGTCGAATAGAGGCTTCCCTTTGCTGATCATGGGAGCAGCTCCTTTCACCCGACATTCCTCAGCGTAACCTCGATTCCGAGCGTCAGAATAGCCGGTTGGGCTTCCTGCGGCAATTTAGCCGACATTCCTCAGATGACTCCAAAACTTGCTTGAATAATGGCGTTTTACTAGGTCATCCACGACCTGGAAAGCAGAATGCGACGGCAACGCGCACGCCGCGACCGTTGTCACCGGGCAAGATGTGCAGCTCGCCGCCAATCTGCTTCACGAGCGACAGTATAATTTTCATTCCCAGTCCCTTACTACAGGCGGGATTGAATCCTATCGGCAATCCTGGCCCGTTGTCCGACACTGATAGCGAATAATGCGCGGGCCGCTTCGTCTCAAATCGAACCATGATGTTGCCCGTGGCGTGTTTCGTCGAATTGGTGATCAGCTCGTTGACGATAAAGCCGAGCGGGATAGCGAGCTCAGTCGGTATCTCAACGTTCGCGCTCTCCACCACGATGGCGTAATCGCTCCGTTCCTGGAACAGCAGACCCGTAAGATCCTCGCAGAGGTTCTGGAGATATTGCTTGAACTCCACATTTTCCTCATGGTCGAGGAGATGTAGCCGATGATGTACGCGTCCCAGCGCGGCAACGCGACGCGCTGCGACAATCAATTGACCAGTCGCTTCAGGTGTCGCGGCGGTTCGGCTTTGCAATGATAACAGGCTAGCGATCAATTGAAGACCGTTGACGAGCCGATGCTCGAATTCCTGCGCCAGCATGACTTGGCGCTTCGATAACTCACGCTTCTCCCTGATCAACCTTTGCTCGCGCGCGAGCGCGGCCTGCAATTTGGCAGTCAACGTATTATGCTGCTTCTGCTTGAGCGCACGCCTTGAAGGAAACTGAAAGACGGTTTCGTGCGGTGAGCCGGAAATGCTCATGGTCCCCCCCTGCTATCGCGGGTCGAAAAGCGAAGCAGCTTGCCGAATCGGATTCTTTACCTCTCGATCGATGGTGACTGAGCAAAATTGCTCACTCTGAACCGGGGGTAGCGGTCGGTACCAGTCAGATGGAATTGACCGAGATGTCTGCAATTGGCCCGAAGCTACCGTGCGACCAGCACTGTCCAATGTCTGATATTGAGGGATAAACGGACTCGTCGCGGATAAGCCGCTAAGTCGCACTTTGACCCATCTGCGACATCAGGGGGAGCAGATCGCCGCACTGCGAAAGGCACTCGACAGCCAGAATTCACACTGAGGCCGGTGGCTCAAATGCCGCTCTCGTTCTTCCGCGCGGATGACTCTTTTGCGCGGGACACGTGCAAAAGCTTTATTCGGCAGGAACGGTCGGGACCTCGGTAATAAGCCGGGCCCCTCGCTTGAACGTGACGTAGCTCCACAGCCACGTTATTGCGACAACGAAACGATTCTTCAGGCCAATCAGAAAGTAGATGTGCACTGCGCTCCAAAATATCCAACCAATAAAGCCCCTGAGCTGAATGTGACCGAGCTCTACGACGGCGGTGCGCCGGCCGATGGTCGCCAGAGTTCCCTGATGCCGATAACGAAATGGCGGCAGTGATTGTCCGGCGACACGCGCCGCTATGAGCTTGCCAACATAATTGCCCATCTGTTTGGCCGCCGAGGCGAGGCCCGGAACGGGTCGCCCGCTGGCGTCCTTGACGGACGCAGTGTCGCCGATCACGAATATATCGTTGAAGCCCTGAAGCGAGAGATCGGGGCGAACAACCACGCGACCGGCGCGATCGTGCTCGGCTGAAAGCCATTGAGCTGCTGGCGACGCCATAATGCCGGCCGCCCAGATAACCGAGCCAGCTTCAATACGACGATCCGCAAGATCAACACCGCGCTCATCGCATTGCAGCACCGGGCTTGAGCTCATTACATCGACGCCCATCGCGGTGAGCGTGTCGCGCGCGTAGCTCGAATGTTGCTCCGTGAAGTTAGGCAGCAGACGCGGCCCGGCTTCGATCAGCACGATTCTAGCCGTCCGCGGATCGATGCGTCTGAAGTCGCGGGCAAGTGTCTCTCGCGCAACTTCAGCTATGGCGCCCGCCATCTCGACGCCGGTGGGACCGCCCCCGATGATCACGAATGTGAGCAGCCGTTTGCGCTCAGCATCATCTCCAGTCAGTTCCGCTTGCTCAAACGCGGACAGGATGCTTCGGCGAATGCGCGTAGCATCTTCAATCCATTTGAGACCCGGCGCAACCGCAGCCCAGTTCTCGTGACCGAAATATGAATGCATTGCTCCTATTGCGATAACCAAAAAGTCAAACGGAAATGCTCCCGCCCGCGTCTTGACGACGCGTGCCTCGCCGTCGATGCCGATTACTTCGGCCATGAAGACAGTCGCATTTTCTTGGCTGCGCAGAATATGCCGGACAGGCCAGGCAATATCGGCTGGAGAGAGCGCAGCAGTTGCTACCTGGTAAAGCAGTGGCTGAAAACAATGATAGTTGTGCCGATCGATTAGCGTGATCTCGACCGGCGCACGTTTCAATATTTTCGCTGCTTCAAGTCCGGCAAAGCCGGCGCCAAGTATTACCACCCTAGTCTTTGGCTGCGGCATGGCGACACTTTCCTCTTTACCGAAAAGTGGTTCGAATTCCTTGCGGAACATCCCATATATGAAATAGCCGGCGCTCAAAATTGAGGAGCACGTGGCCGATAGAGCCGCAAGCCATGGCCGTAGTAGAGTTTGAACAGGGAACTCTCAGCATCGATGCAGCTGTCATCGGACGTGGGCTCAATGTCGAGCCCTCCCTCGTTCCGGTTCGGATGCGCGAGGGAAAGATCACGGTTCTCTGCGAGCGTGGATTCGATGAGGAC
>CATPBC010000034.1 GCA_955652195.1 uncultured Xanthobacteraceae bacterium
GCGAAGGCGTCGAAGCGTTCCATGCCAAGCGCAAGGCAACGTTCCGGGGCACGTAGATCGGCTTTACGCTTTGCGCTAAGTTTGCGTGAAACGATAACGGTTTTCGCAAGCGCGTCACACAAGGCGTCAAGAACGCATCAGGAAACGCATCATGAAGCTCAGCCCCGCTCAGATCAAAGCGTTCGACGAACAGGGCTATTTGTTTTTTCCGAATTGCTTCAGCGAGGAGGAGATCGCGCTGTTGCGCGACGACGCCGAGGCGATTCTTAAACTCGATCGCCAGGAAGTATGGCGCGAGAAAACTGGCGCGCCGCGCACCGCTTTCGCCGCGCACACCTTCAACGAGACCTTCCGCTTGCTGGCCTGCCATCCGCGGCTGGTCGAGCCACTGCGGCATATCTTCGGCGAGGATGTTTACGTCCATCAATTCAAGCTCAACGCCAAGGCGGCGTTCGAAGGCGACGTCTGGCAGTGGCACCAGGACTACGGCACCTGGGCGCGCGACGACGGCATGCCGGAGCCCCGCGCGATGAATATCGCGGTGTTCCTCGACGAAGTGATGCCGATCAACGGCGCACTGATGCTCATTCCGAAGAGTCACCGCCAGGGCGTGCTGGCGGCCGGTCACGACAAGCTCACCACGTCCTATCCGTTATGGACGCTGGATAAGGAAACCGTGACGCGGCTCGCCGCCGAAGGCGGTATCGTGGCGCCGACCGGCAAGCCCGGCTCGGTGCTGATGTTTCATGGCAATCTGGTGCATGCTTCGCCGCCGAATATCACGCCCTATCCGCGCAAGATCGTCTATTTGACGCTATGCGCAGTCTCCAACCACATCACCAAGTTCACGCGGCCGGAATGGATCGCGCATCGCGATTTTACGCCGCTCGTGCCGGTCGCCGATGACGCGCTGCTCGTCTATGCGCGCGAGCACAGAGTGGCGGCGGAATAGTCTTCGTCTTTGATGGCAGTACCGGCATGAATCTGCAATCGCTGCTCGCGGCGCGCGTCCAAGCGGGGAAACCCGTCCGCGTCGGATTGATCGGCGCCGGAAAATTCGGCTCGATGTTTCTCGCCCAGGTGCCGTCGATCGCCGGCCTCGAAGTGGCGCTGATTTGCGACCGCGACCTCGACCGCGCCAAGGCTGCATGCCGCACCGTGGGCTGGGATGCCGGCCGGATCGCGCGCACGCGTTTTTCCGAACGCGGGCGCGACGCCTGTCTCGATCAAGATCTCGAAGTGGTGGTGGAGGCGACCGGCGATCCGGCCGCCGGCATCGCGCATGCGCTGGCCGCGATCGAGGCGCGCAAGCCGATCATTATGGTCAATGTCGAAGCCGACGCGCTCGCCGGTCCTTGGCTCGCCGCCAAGGCGCGCGCCGCCGGCGTGATCTACTCGCTCGCTTATGGCGATCAGCCGGCCTTGATTGCCGAAATGGTCGATTGGGCGCGCTCGGCGGGGTTCACGGTTGCTGCCGCCGGCAAAGGCACCAAATATCTGCCCGCCTATCACGCGGTCACGCCGGACGGCGTGTGGCAGCATTACGGGCTCACCGCAGACGAGGCGCGCAAGGCCGGCATGAACTCGCAGATGTTCAATTCGTTTCTCGACGGCACCAAGTCGGCAATCGAAATGGCTGCTGTGGCCAACGCCTGCGAGCTCGATGTGCCGCACGATGGCCTCCTGTTCCCGCCATGCGGCGCGGACGCGCTCGCCAGCGTGCTCCGGCCGAAAGCTTCAGGCGGCGTCTTGGAGCGCGACGGCATGGTGGAGGTGGTCTCGTCGCTCGAGCGCGACGGCAGCGCTGTCCCCCGCGACCTGCGCTGGGGCGTCTATGTCGTGCTCAAGGCGGCAAACGACTACGCCGCAGCCTGTTTCAAGCAATATGGGCTGCCAACCGACGCCACCGGGCGCTACGCAGCCATGTACAAACCCTATCACCTGATCGGGCTTGAATTGTCGATTTCGGTTCTCAACGCGGCGCTGCGCGGTGAGCCGACCGGGAGTTGCCGCGCCTGGCGCGGCGATGCGGTGGCGGTTGCCAAGCGCGGCTTGAAAGCCGGCGAAATGCTCGACGGCGAAGGTGGCTATACCGTTTATGCCAAGCTCATTCCGGCGGCGCGCAGCGTCGAGCGCGGCGCTTTGCCGATCGGACTGGCGCACCACGTCAAGCTTACCCGCGACGTCGTCGCGGGCGAGATTTTGACGAGTGCCGATGTGGCGTTCGATGCCACTCAGGAGCCCGTGCGCATCCGCCGCGAGATGGCACGCCAGGCGCGGCAGCCGCACGCGGCGGTCGCGGCAGAATAGCGGCCCTATTCCGCGGCGAGCCGCGGCGGCGGACGCATCGATTCGACGCCGTCTATGGCAGTCGCCGAGATCGTGGTGCGCACCATGTGGCGCGCTTCATGCGCCGGCCATGGCCGGCCGCGATGCATGGTGGCGCGATTGTCCCACATCACCACATCGCCAGCGCGCCACCCATGCACATAGCTCGTGCCGGGCGCGGTAGCCGCCACCGTGAGCTCGTCGATCAGTTTCTCGCCCTCGATCGGATCCATGCCTTCGACCGCATAAGCGTGCGAAGCGAGATAAAGCGCGCCGCGGCCATTGACCGGGTTTTTCCAGACCATGCGCCAGCATTGCGGCGGCAGCGCCGACAGCTCTTCGGTGGTGGCCAAGCCCTCCGCGATCTTGCGGCGCGAATGCCCGTAATGATGCCAGGCGAAGGAATTTTCCAGCTTGTCGCGCGTTGCCGGATCGAGCCGCTCGAAAGCGAGCCGCGTCGAAACGAATTCGGTTTCGCCGCCGTTTTGCGGAATGGTGCGCCCGGAAAGAATGGAAGCGAGCGCCGGCACGCTCTTAAAGGAACTGTCGGTGTGCCAAAGCTGATTGGCCTTGTTGCGCATCGCATAGCGGTGATCCGGCGGCACGACTTTGCCGTCCGGACCGATCGTCGTGAGAATGACGAAATGCGTTCCGGTACCGAGCGAGCCGACCTTGGTGGTTTCAGGCGGCCCGAAGCGGCGTGAGAAGGCAAGCTGGCTCTCATTGCTGACGTCCTGGTTGCGGAACACCAGGACCGAATAATCCTCGAAGGCCGCGCGCACCGCTTGGTAAGCGGCATCGTGCGCAGCCACGTCGGCAAGCGTCAAGCCGCGCAGTTCGCCACCGAAGCCAGGACGCAGAGGAATGATTTCCATCGGCGTATCCTCCGTTGTCGTTCTTTGCTGTGAATTTCCTCCAAAACCGACCGCCTGGCAAGGAAGCCTTCGCATATCGAGGCAGGGACAAAGTCGTTCAAACCGTCAGGTCGCCGCTACGGCCGGGATCGCATTTTCGACGTCAGGCGTGAAAGCGCGCCGTGACTTCGGACGGTATCGGCTGCGACTTCATTTTCGCCGGATCGGTGGGATCGCGCGCCGCCCACACCCGCGTCTCATGACCCTCGACCGCCACAGTGGTGCCGACAAGCAGCCGATACC
>CATPBC010000035.1 GCA_955652195.1 uncultured Xanthobacteraceae bacterium
ATCTCAGCCTGTTCGGGCTGTTTGCCGCGCAAGTTACCGGCAGTTTTGTCATCGCCGGCGCCGAATTCGTCACCAGCGATTTCGGCATTGCCGGCAAGCTTCTGGCGATCGCCGCGTTTCTGGCCGCCGCGGTCGCAACCACGGCGCTCATTCTGTCGGCTGGGGAAGCGCGCCGCGCGGCGCTGCCTTCGATGCTCGCACTTGAAGCGCTGCTGTTGGCGGTTTTCGCCGCCATCGTGGTGTTCGGCCCGGCGGTGCGCGACGCGCGCGATTGGCACGGCATCGTAGCCGGTATTTTCGCCGCGATGGCGATGGGCGTGCAAAGCGTGGTGGTGCGGCTTTTGATGAAAGACGTGCCGCAGACCAACGTCATGACCGGCAATATGACCCAACTCGGCATCGCCGTGACCGAATTGCTCATGACGCGGCGGCGCTTTGCCGCAAATCCGCGCGGCGAAGCGGCGAACCGCGCGGTGGCCGAAGTGCGCGGCCGGCTTTTCACCGTGCTGGCGATCGCCGTCGGCTTTCTCGCTGGCGCCGCCAGCGGCGCGGTCGCCTTCGCCACGACGGGTCTAAATGGCGCGCTGGTCGCAGTCGCCATCGTCGCCGCAACGGCGCTGTGGGCGTTGGCGCGCCAACGGAGCGACTGAGCTTTCCGTTAAATTGGACTTTAGCGTCGCTTTCCGGATGGTTATTCTGAGCGACTTCCCCCGGACGCGGTGCAGCGCGATAAGCGGTTATTCCGAACAACTTCCACGGCTCTAATTTCCTCGCGGGGTCTCTTTCGCGCGCAGCGGCGCGCGGCTGTGCGCGTTGTTGAGATGCACGAGATGCTTGAGCATCGCCATAAAGGCGCTGCGCTGCCCGGCTTTGAGCGGCGCGAGGATCAGCCGCTGCGTCGACCGCACCGCCGGCGCGATGTCGCGGATCAATCGTCGGCCGGCCGGCGTGATGTGAAGCGACTTGGTGCGCCGGTCGTGCGCGCCGTTGATGCGATTGATCAGCTTCTTGCGCTGCAACCGGCCGACCACGCCGCCGATCGTGCTGCGATCGAAGGCAATCATATTGCACAACGCCGTCTGGCCGATTCCCGGATGATCGTTGATGGCGACAAGAGCGGCATATTGCACCGGCGTCACATCGAACGCCCTGGCCTCATTGAGAAACAGCGCAAAAGAAATCTGCTGCAGCCGACGAATGAGATGGCCCGGCATTTCGATCAAACGCTTATCGCCAGTCGGCTCTGCCATTTCGGTTCCCGTCTCGCCGGCCATATACACACAACGCCATGAAGGCGCCGCGTAAAAAACTCAACCTCAGTTCTCAAAGCGACATATCAGGGCGTTGACCGCGGCGCCATATTGTCGGTACATTGAGCATAATCGTCAGTATACTGACGAATTGCAAGTGATTGTGTAGCCCCGGGTAAAGCGCAGCGAAACCCGGGAGCAAAATTCGATCGCAAAAAAGTTTCCCGGATTTCGCTTCGCTGCATCCGGGCTACGGCTAAACCTCAAACTGCAGTGGAGGACAACATGCCCGAGCATCCCGAGGCGATCGTCGCCGGCAAAAAGCGGCCCTTCACCGGAGCGGAATTTCTGGAGTCGCTGCGCGACGGCCGCGAAGTCTACATCTATGGCGAACGCGTCAACGACGTCACGACGCATCCGGCCTTTCGCAATTCGGCGGCCTCGGTCGCGCTGCTTTACGATGCGCTCCACGCCGGGCCGCTCAAAGACGTGCTCACCGCGCCGACCGATACCGGTTCCGGCGGCTACACCCATAAATTCTTCAAGGCGGCGCGTTCGCGCGAAGACGTCATCGCGCAGCGCGACGCCATCGCCGCCTGGGCGCGGCTGTCCTACGGCTGGTTGGGCCGCAGTCCCGACTACAAGGCAGCCTTCCTCAATACGCTCGGCGCCAATGCCGAGTTCTACGGCAAGTTCGCCGGCAACGCCCGCGCCTGGCACAAACGCGGCCAGGAAGCAGTGCTCTATCTCAATCACGCCTTGGTCAATCCGCCGATCGACCGCAACAAGCCGGTCGAAGAGGTCAAGGACGTCTACATCACCGTCCAAAAAGAAACCGACGCCGGCATCTATGTCTCCGGCGCCAAGGTGGTCGCGACCAATTCCGCGCTCACCCAATATAATTTCCTCGGCCAAAATATGGGCCAGGAGATCACCGATCCGGCCATGGTGGTGATGTTCATCGCGGCGATGAACACCCCCGGCATCAAGCTGATTTGCCGGCCGTCCTATGAGTTCGCCGCGGCGGCGACCGGCTCGCCCTGGGATTATCCGCTGACCTCGCGGTTCGACGAGAACGATGCGATCTTCGTGTTCGACAATGCCTTCATCCCCTGGGAAAACGTCATCATCCACCGCGACATCGAGCGGCTGAAGAATTTCTATCCGCAATCCGGCTTCTTCAACGGCTTCACGCTGCAGGGCTGCACCCGGCTCGCGATCAAGCTCGATTTCATCGTCGGGCTATTGTGGAAAGCGGCGCGCGCCACCGGCGTCGAATCGTTCCGCGGCGTGCAGGCGCAGATCGGCGAAGTGATCGGCTGGCGCAACCTGTTCTGGTCGTTGACCGACGCCATGGCCTGCAATCCGGTGCCGTGGGTCGACGGCGCGGTGCTGCCCAATGCGCGCGGCTCGGCCACCTATCGGCTGTTCATGACCGAGGCCTATCCGGCGGTGCGCAACATCATCGAAAAGGTGATCGCCTCGGGGCTGATCTACCTGCCCTCGCATTCCCGCGATTTCAAAAATCCCGAGATCGACAAATGCCTGGCGAAATATGTGCGCGGCTCGAACGGCATCGACTACAAGGAGCGCATCAAGATCATGAAGCTCCTGTGGGACGCCATCGGCTCCGAATTCGGCGCGCGCCACGAGCTCTATGAAATGAATTATTCCGGCAGCCACGAGCTCATTCGCGTCTTCCAGCTGCAGCAGGCGCAAGGCAATGGAGCGCTTAAAGCTATGGAGGCGCTCGCCGACCAATGCATGGCCGATTACGACGAGAACGGCTGGCGCCATCCGGCCTATCGCGACGGAAGTGATATTAGTTTGGTTGGGAAAGGCTGACGACTGCAGCGCGGATCGAGCGGCGCTCGTTTCGTATGAGAGGAAATCCGTCGCGCCCTTCACTGCCGTGCTAGGATGTTGTCCTCGGCCCGAGGGCAACGCCTATGAGGCGACGCAACTTCATCGCCGGTCTCTTCAGCACAACAGCTGCATGGCCGCTCGCTGCGCATGCGCAGCAAGGTGAGCGGGTGCGGCGCATCGACGTGCTCATGGCCTATGCCGAGGACAATCCGGACGGGAAACCCCGTATAGCGGCGTTTACGCAGGGGCTGCAAGAATTGGGCTGGACCGACGGCCGCAATATTCGCATCGAGTACCGCTGGAGCGCGGGCGATGCCGAACGCACTCGCAGATATGCGGCGGAATTGGTCGCACTCGCACCGGATGTCGTTTTGGCCGGTAACACCTCGACCGTGGGGCCGTTGCAACAGGCGACCAACACCGTGCCGATCGTATTCGCGGGTGTCGTTGATCCGGTCGCCGCCGGCTTCGTCGATAGCCTGGCGCGGCCGGGCGGCAACACGACCGGATTTACCCAGTTTGAATATGGCATGAGCGGCAAATGGCTAGAACTGCTCAAAGAGATCGCGCCCCACGTGACGCGGGCAGCGGTGCTTCGTGATGTGACCATAGCCGTGGGAACCGGCGAGTTCGCGGCAATCCAGGCCGTGGCGCCGTCGCTCGGTGTGGAGATAAGCCCGCTCGGCTCGCGCGACGCCGGTGAGATCGAGCGCGGCATTGCCACCTTCGCGCGCGCCCCAAATGGCGGCCTGATTGTGGCGTCGGACCCGTCGACGGTCGTTCATCGCGAACTGATCACTACGCTTGCAGCCCGGCACCGCTTGCCCGCGATTTACCCGTACCGCTTCTTTGTCACCGTCGGCGGCTTAGTCTCTTATGGGCCGGATCGGATCGACCAGTTTCGGCGCGCGGCGGCTTACGTCGATCGTATCCTCAAGGGCGAGAAGCCGGCCGACCTGCCGGTGCAGACGCCGATCAAGTACGAACTGGCAATCAATCTCAAGACCGCGAAAGCACTGGGCCTCACAATTCCGCCGTCCGTGCTCGCCCGCGCCGACGAGGTGATCGAATAAAGCTGCTGTTTGCTGCGGTGATGAGTCCGTTAATGGTCCAATGCTGTCGTGCGACCAGCACCGTTCGATGTCTGATAGCGAGGAACAAACGGACTCGTCGCGAATAAGCGACTAGGTTGCAGTTTGATCCCAAGCGGACATTGCCGGCCGACATTGAACCGTATGATAGAAGACGGTCAATTTAGATGAGCACCGCCTTTGGCAACGCAGCCGCTAGATGCTCAATCATCAACTGTGCTCGGCGCCGCCGCGACAATGCTCGACATCCCACCGCCGGGCGCACCCGCAACTCCCCTTTCGTTTCCGCAGGAGGATATCATGTCCAACCCAATGCGCCCCTATGAACCGCTTACATCTGAAAATGCCGCTCTCGTCCTCATCGACCATCAGGTCGGCCTCATGACCGGGGTTCGCGACTATTCCACGGGAGAGCTCAAACACAACGTCGTGGCGCTGGCCAAGGCGGCCAAGGCCC
>CATPBC010000036.1 GCA_955652195.1 uncultured Xanthobacteraceae bacterium
CGCCGGATACGCGCTACGTGTCGAAGGGGCTGACGCGCTCGCGCACCGACCGGCTCAAGATCATGCCGGGCGGCAGCGATCATGAAGCGTCACCCTCCCCTGGAGGGGGAGGGTCGTCCGCCGGCGGCGGGCGGGGTGGGGTGACCAACATCACCGCGCTTGCCTCCTCCAGCCCGCGCGGAGAAATTTCCGGCAGCACGGCGCTGAAAGCCGAGCCTGAGCAGAAACTCTCGCCGGCGCAGGAAGTGGAGCATCGCTCGGAAGCGCGCGCGTATGCCAAAGCCGCGGCGGCCGAGAAACGCGCCGAAGCGAAAGCGCGTGGCTACGAGGGCGAGGCGTGCGGCGAATGCGGCAACTTCACACTGGTGCGCAACGGCACGTGCCTCAAATGCGATACGTGCGGGTCAACGACGGGGTGTTCGTAAGGACCGGCTAGCTACGGTCTTTAACAGGTGACGTGGGGCGAATTCAGGGGGCTCAGAAAAATGTAGGACGGAGCAAAGTCATGCCAGTCGATAAGCGCGTCTCGGCACGTTCCGATGCAGAAGTCCGTCGAATAGCTGAGCGGACAAAAGCGGAGTTTGGCGTTTCGCGGAATCGTCCCGTCGATATTTTGCGCTATATTGAATCTGGGTCAGTCTTAACCATTTACGGCCGCAAAAAACTAATCTTTATTGTCGTGGACGACGCCGAGCTTGGCGCCCTCGATGCCAAAACCGAGTTTGCCAAGGGCGTCGTAACGATTACATGCAAGCGCAGCGTACGAGATCGCGCAAGAATGGGTGTTGGTCGGGATCGCATGACCCTCGCCCATGAACTTGCCCACGGCGTTTTGCATCATAGCGTGCCGATGTTTCGGGTTATTGGCGCTTCCGGCATCAGCGACCTTGCGCAAGAAAGCGCGCACACCTCTGCCGAGCATCAAGCCAAGGTTTTTGCTGCAGCGTTCCTCATCCATGATGAAGACGCTGCAAAGATGGCTAGCGCTGAAGATATCTCGGAGCAGTTCGTTGTCAGCCTGCAAGCCGCTCAGATTTGCTTCGATCGACTCCAGCGCGTTGCGAAGCGGCAGCAATCCGGCGAGCGCATCAGAAAAATCGCGGACGAAGCGATAGCCGTCATCAAAGAGAGCAAGCCCCAGCAATACCTCGATTATCCTTGCACGGCGTGTAGACTGACGAAGCTCATACAGTTGGGCACCAAAGTGCGCTGTCAAAACTGCGGTTTCTTTGGCGATCGATTTCAAGACGGAGATAAGGCCGAATAAGCAAGCGCATTCGCGATGCAAGGCTTCCCGATCGTTCCGCCGCTCGTGGTCAAGGACACGCCGAAGCCGCGCTGATTCATAGGAGCGAACAAGAATGCGAGTTTTGTCGCGGCGCGCCGCGGTTGCCACCGCTCTTTCCGTAGCGGTCACTGGAGTCATAGCGATGTCTGAAGCGGCCGACGCCCAACCCGTGACGACCACGCCTTCGGGCTTGAAAATCATCGACATCAAAGTCGGCACCGGTCCCGCGCCGAAGGCGGGCCAGACCTGCGTGATGAATTACACCGGCTGGCTGTACGAGAACGGCAAGAAGGGCGCCAAATTTGACAGTTCGCTCGATCGCAATCAGCCGTTCTCATTTCCCATCGGCCAGCATCAGGTCATTGCCGGCTGGGATGAAGGCGTCGCCACCATGAAAGTCGGCGGCAAGCGTACGCTGATTATTCCGCCCGAACTCGGCTATGGCGCACGCGGCGCCGGCGGCATCATTCCGCCCAATGCCACGCTGATGTGCGACGTCGAACTCCTTGGCGTGAAGTGAAGAAAGCGGCGCTTGCGCCGATCGGCGGCAGAACGCATCTGCCGGGGTCGCGTTATCTAGATTGCGGCCGAAAGGCCAAACCGGCGAACCAGGCGCGTCCGGGATGACAGATATGCAAGACTTCCCGATTGTTCCGCCAATCGTCATCAAGGACACACCGAAGCCGCGGCGGCTCACCAGCCTTTCGCAGGCGCGCGCCTATGTCGACGAGGCAATGCGCTTGGGCCGGCCGGAGCCGTGGCGCGAACTGTGGCATCGCCTCAAATCGGTGACCAACGAGGAGGACTCCATCGAGGCGATCGGCGACATGCGCGAATTGCTCGCCGAGGAAGATTTGCTGCTGCCGTCCGGCTGAGCGCCCCTTCCCTCGTCACTTGGACATCGTTCCGGAACGCATTACGTTCCTGCCATGGCCAAAGCCGCAAAGAGCGCCGGCGCGAAAACTGATCGCTTGAGCGAGCGCGATTTTGCGCGCATTGCGCGCGCTCTCGCCGAGCCGCGCCGCTTTGACATTCTCAAGGCCATCGGCAGCCAAGATAAGCCGACGCCCTGCGCCGCGCTGCTCAAGGCGCAGAACATCAGCCCGGCGACGATGTCGCATCATCTCAAAGAGCTCGAGAGCGCAGGCCTGATCGATGTGGTCCGCGATGGGCGATGCGCTAATCTAAGCCTGCGCCGGCCCGTGCTGCGCGCCTATCTTGGCCGGCTCGCCAAAATCTAAGCCTCACCAGATAGTTGCCCTCCCCTTGCGGTTCGCCGCACGGCGACATAGTTCGATGATTATCAATAGTTCGATGATTATCGAACTGTGGAACTGTCGCCAAACTGCAATCCGCAAGGAGAGAGAACGATGAGCGACCTCAAAGGAAAAGTCGCGGTGGTCACGGGCGCCTCCAAAGGCATCGGCGCCGCAACCGCCAAAGCCTTGGCGGCGGCAGGCGCCGCCGTGGTGGTCAATTATGCGTCCGACCAGAAGGGCGCAAAGAGCGTCGCGGCCGCGATCGCAGCCAAAGGCGGCAAGGCCGTCGCGGTGAAGGCCGACGTCGCCAAATCGGCAGACGTGCGCCGTCTGTTCGAGGAGGCAAAGACCGCCTTCGGCCGGATCGACATTCTGGTCAACAATGCCGGCATCTATCAATTCCAGCCGCTCGAAGAGATCACCGAGGACAGCTTCCATCGTCACTTCAACACCAATGTGCTCGGCACCCTGCTCACGACCAAGGAAGCCGCGAAGCATTTTGGCCCGAATGGCGGCAGCGTGATCAATATCAGCTCGGTCGCGAGCGAGACGGCGACGCCGACGGCATCGGTCTATTCGGCGACCAAGGGCGCAGTCGATACGCTATCGCGCGTGCTCGCCGCCGAACTGGGCCCGCGCAAGATCCGCGTCAATGTCATCGCGCCAGGCGGCGTCGAGACGGAAGGGACGCACACCGCAGGCGTCATCGGCAGCGACTTCGAGAAATCCATGATTTCCAAGACCGCGCTCGGCCGCCTCGGCCAGCCGGACGATATCGCGCGGGTTGCGGTATTTCTCGC
>CATPBC010000037.1 GCA_955652195.1 uncultured Xanthobacteraceae bacterium
CAAGAATCCGAAGTTGCGAGCCGTAGATTGGCTATTGGACGGCCGTCCTGAGTGCGACGGATTTCCGGATCGGCGCCCAGATTGCCGACCAGAATGACCTTGTTCACGCTTCCCGCCATCGTCCTACTCCGCTTATCGTCCCATCCATTATCCGCACAGAACGCTCGATCAGGCGCTCCGGGCAATTTGTCATCGACTGGTCACGACAGTAGTGCCGTGCGGGCGCTCTGCAAGGATGAACGCCCTTATCCACACGCGTCGGCGCGCTTTGCTGGCCGCGTTACCATCGTTCTTTGTTTGTTCTAGTAACTTTTCTCAGCATGCGCAAGGCGACGTGCGACCCTGATCGTCGCGCCGTCGGTGAGTTAAATTCTCTCTAATGATGAGCAATACTCACTAATACGTGTAAACAACGATCCATATTAACCAGAGCGTGTAGAAAGCCAGGCTCTGTGGCTTTTGCGTTACATCTTTTTTCCGCTGGCAAATCAGCTACTTATTGGCACATCGCTGGAAACGCGGTTTTCGGGGGTCGCATGAAGCGATGGGTCCTGGCCGGAGCGCTGGCATTTGCCGCCGCTGGCCATACGCTTGCCTCCGATCTTCCGCCACCGGGCGCGCCGCCGGCGCCACCGCGCGCCCCAGCCGCTTACGTCCCCGTCGTTGCGCCCGTCTACAACTGGGGCGGCATCTATTTTGGCCTCAACTTGGGCTACGGCTTCGGCACCAGCAATTGGACCGATCCCAACGATCCGGGAGGTGCAACGGGTAATTTCAATTTAAAGGGTTTCCTGGTCGGCCCCACGCTCGGCTTCAATTTCCAGACCGATGCCTTTGTCATCGGCGTTGAAGCGGATTTCGACGGCTCCTGGATCGATGGCAAAGTAAGCAGCCCGTTCTGCAGCATCGGGACGCAGTGCGAGACCAAGAGTTTTTGGTTTTCGACCGCCCGCGCGCGATTGGGTTATGCCGCCGATCGCGTGTTGTTCTATGGCACCGCCGGCGGCGCACTTGGCGACGTTGCAGCGGGGCAAAGCGGTAGCTTCCAGCGAGCGACCAAGGGTGGCTGGACGGCTGGCGCGGGCATTGAGGCCGCCCTTGGCGAGAACCTCACAGCCAGGATCGAATATCTCTACTTGAAATTGGGAAACAGCCTCTGCACCAACCCGAACACTTGCGGCCTCGACCCAGGTGCAATCCAAACGACACCGTCAAGTTCTCCGCCAACATGATTCGGCTCGGCCTCACCTACAAATTCCGCTGACGCGGTGGGCCCGGTCTCTTTAACCGTGCCAGTTTGGTTCCCGCCCCACCGCCTCAAACATTCCAGTGAGCTGTTGTTTTTTTGCACTATTCCTGGACCCGCAGAAGCATTGTACTGGGGTTTCCAGTGAGCTTTGATCACCTCGTACCGATTGAGGTTGGGTGAATGGGGCGATTTTGCCGGGCCGGCTTGACGTCGTTCTTGGCGGGGCCGTCGCTTACCGCCTTGATGGCGCTTGGGTTTTTGGCCTTTGGCATTGCGACCGCGGTCCCAGTGGCGCCGGCGCAGGCGGCCGATATCGCCGTGCCGGGCCCGTCCTACTACCCGAAGTCAATCCCGCCGCCGGCCATTTATGATTGGACCGGCATCTATTTTGGCGGTCATGTCGGCGGCGGAATCCTGACCGATTCAGTCAGCCAGAACGGCGCGGCAGCATTCAATCTGGGCAGCTCAGGAAGTCTAAGGCCCGCGGGCGTGCTGGGCGGCGCGCAGATTGGCGCAAATTACGAATTCGCGCCGTGGGTGGTGGGCATCGAAGGCTCGTGGACCGATTCGACCATTAGTGGATCGACCTTGATACCGTGTTCTGGTCCTTGCGTGGTTGGGGCAGCGACGGCCGTGCCTCAGGAGCGCTTTACCTCCCACGCTCTGTGGTTTGCCGCCCTGACCGGCCGGGTCGGCTATGCGGCCAATGACTGGCTGTTTTATGCCAAAGCGGGCGGCGCCTGGCTGCACGTCAGCTACACCGAGGATCTGATCGCGATCGGCGGCCCCACGGCGGGATCGCAGGTGCTCAGCGACAACCGGACTGGATTCACTGCCGGCGCCGGAATCGAATTCGGCCTGGTGGAAAATCTATCGGGCAAGATCGAGTACGACTTCTACGGCTTCGGCACTAAGAACTATAACTTTGCGATTACCCCGGTGTCCGTTCGCTCCAATCTGCACGCCCTGATCGTCGGCCTCAATTACCGGTTCAATTGGTCAGGCGGCCCCAAGCCATAGCCGCCGAATCGCATTACCCGAGCAAAGCCGATCGAGGCCTCAAGCTCGCTCGCGTGTTGGCCCCACTTTTGCGGGGAATAGCGCCTTTGATGCGCTGGCAAAAGTCCAACGTTCTCACTATGTTCGTTGAAACCGAAGGCAGCTGGCGGGTTCCATATGCGCTCGATCGGCGGGAGAGCTGAGCGCGCGACCGCAATGGGCTAAGCGGTGCCACGAGCGGATAGCTAAATGAACGACCTGTTCGACAAAGCCGCTAGAGCGTCAGGAAATCGGGCGAAGGAAGCTAATTCCGCGCCCAACAGCCGCTCCGGCCCTCGCGGCGCCGAGGATCGCCGGGTCATCGCGATCCGTGGTGCGCGCGAGCACAACCTTAAAGATATCGATCTCGACATTCCGCGCGACCG
>CATPBC010000038.1 GCA_955652195.1 uncultured Xanthobacteraceae bacterium
CATTGATCGAGGGCGGCAAAATCATCGGGGCGGTCGGCTGCTCGGGCGGCACTGGTTCGCAGGACGAGGTTGTCTGCAGCGCCGCTGCCGGCACAATCAACAAGTAGCGTCGGCGCGGTATTTTGCGTCGCAGGTCAAGGCCAATTAGGCGAGGGCGGCACAAAATGCCGCCCTCGTTGCGTCATAGAATCGGTTATCAAGAATGGCCGACGAAAACATTCGGCGTCGGATGGGGACAGCAATATCGTGACTGCTCGGATCTGTAGCTGCCGGCGCCATTTGCTCGCTGCGTTACTTACCGGTTCGCTCGCGGCGCTCTGGATTTCACCTGCCGCCAGCCAAACCGCTCAGCCGGACCTTGCGCCTGCGCCATCCGATCTGACTGCTGCGATGCCTCAGTACCGCCGCGCGTTGGAGGAGTACAACAAGGCTTGGCAAAGCTATACCGCGGCCGCTAGCGCGTACTGGAATTTGGTTTCTGAAAGGCGGCAATTGCGCAATGGCAAACGCGCGCGTGGCGAGCCGCTGTCGATCTCTGACTACGTCCTCGCCCAGCCGCCGGTCTATACCGGACCGCCAAAGCCGGTAAACCCGCTAAAACCCGAAGTCCGCCCGCGTCCGGTTTATGTGCCGGTCGTCGCCGATTTTCTCGCTGCGGCCCGCCAAGAGTTCAAGTTTGCGCCGCGACTGCCGCAGGGCGAGATCGAGTTCAAGCGCGCTTATGCCAAAGTGACGCTCGCCGCGGGATTGACCAGAGATCAGATTGTTCGAATTTATGGATTCGAGGCAAGTGGAAACGGAAGTTACGACGTCGAAGCGGGGCTCGAATACAACAAGCATGGCCGCGCTATCACGACCGCGCTCGGGTACAACCAATTGCTGGCGACCAATTCGGTAGAAATCCTGGCGGAGAAGGGCAGCGAGTTCATTAAGGCATTAGAGGTCAAGGTCGCCGCAATACCCGGCACTCCGCAACAGGCCCTCGATGGCAAGATCGAGGTGCTGCGGAGGATGGTCGCATTTGCCCGCAGCGTTCCGGACGCATGGAGTCAGCACGAGATTCTGGCGAACACGCCTAAAGGGCTGGGCGTGCACGCGCTTAATCTCGATCTCGATATTGGGCCCATGCTGCAGACGCAAAAGCTCGTGGATTCCGTTGTGTTCGCGCGCCGCAAGGGATTCTCGAAAACTCTTACCGCCGCCGAGCTCGAAATGTTGAACCTGACCGGAGACGGCAACGGCTTTGACATGGTGACCATGCCGGCGTCGTGGCGCGATCAGGTGCCGACGGCGAATTTCTTTCGCGCGAGCGGCTATGCCGATAATCCGGTGGCGAAACGCAACAATGTCGTAGCCAAACTGATCGCCGCGACCGATGCGCGGATGGACGAAGAAATAAAAAAGGCGGGTGCACGCGAGCTTGCCGCGCTATTGCAGTGATCTCATCCTGGGCATTGCGATGCTGTGCGGGGCCGTTAGGATGCGCGCTCCGTAAGGGGCGGGGCTATGAAGCGGCGGGATTTCATCGCATGGCTCGGTGGCAGCGCGGCGGCTTGGCCGGCGCTGTGGCCGCTTGCAACGCATGGGCAAACTCCGGTGCCGTCAAATCAGACCGCTTCGTCGGCAGCGGCGGATAATTCCATCGGCCAAGTGGCAAGCATCACTGGTAATGCAACGGTGACGCGCGGCAATGCCGGCCGCGCGGCATTGAAGGTCGCCGATGTGATTTACGTAAAGGATACCCTGCAGACGGACGTCAATTCTTCGCTGGGCATCAGCTTTGATGACGAGACGACTTTCAGCCTCTCCGCCAACACGCGCATTGTGATCGACGCTTTCGTTTACCAGCAGGGTGGCAGCGGCAACAACGCCTTGTTTAACGTGGCGACCGGTACGGCCGCTTTCGTCGCCAGCCTCGTCGCCAAGACGGGCAACATGAAGGTCGCAACGCCCGCGGCGACGCTCGGTATTCGCGGCACAACCGGCATTGTCGAAGTGCCGGCGGCTGGCGCCGCCGCCGCGGCCGCGCCGACCGTGAAGCTTTATCCCGACGCCGATGGGCATGTCGGCCGCATCGAGCTTTTCGATCGGCAGGGCGGGCGTCTTGGCGCGCTTACGCAGGGCGCGAGCGCGTTTGCGCTGCGTGCCGGCGCAGGGGGCCGAATCGCCGCTGTGCCATACCAAATTCCGCCGCAAGAGGCGGCGCGCGATCGCGGCGCTTTGCAGCGGCTCAACAACTCTCACAATATCGGCCGGCAGATGATTATCCAGCGGCAGCGCTTGCGCGGACCTGGATTGCGCGGGCCTGGCCGGCAAGGTCCGAACAATCAGCGTCCGGGTGGCGGCCAGAACTTGCGTCCCGGGCCGGCCGGACCGCAGCGGCTCAATCGTCCGCAACGTCTGCCGGGCCAACCGCGGCCGCGAAAGAATATTTTGAACGAACCCAAGCGCTAGCTGTAGCCGCTACAAATCGCCGAACGAGGAAAGAATCATGCGCGCCTATCAGTTGCCCAAGGGCGGTGCCGGCATCGAGGCACTGGTACAGGTCGAACGCCCCGATCCCAGGCCGGCTCACCGGCAGGTACTCGTGAAGGTGAGGGCCTGCTCGCTCAATTTCCGCGATCTCGCCATCGTGCGCGGCAGTTATCGCATGCCAGTGCGCGACAATATTATCCCGCTGTCCGACGGCGCCGGTGAAGTGATCGAAATCGGTCCGGGCGTCACGCAAGTGAAGGTCGGCGATCGCGTCGCGGGCAACTTCTTTCAGCGCTGGAGTGGCGGTGCGCCGGCAGCCGACGTGCACAAGAGCGCGCTGGGCGGTGGCATCGACGGCATGCTTGCGGAATACGCCGTGCTCGAGGAAGAGGGCACTGTAAAAATTCCACCGCATCTGTCGCTGGAGGAGGGCGCGACGCTGCCCTGCGCGGCGGTGACGGTCTGGCATGCGATGATCGAGCACGCCAAGCTGAAAGCGGGTGACACAGTCCTGCTGCAAGGCACCGGCGGCGTGTCAATTTTCGGATTGCAATTCGCGCGCGCGATGGGCATTCGCGCCGTCATTACTTCGTCCAGCGACGAAAAACTTGCACGCGCGAAAGCACTCGGCGCAGCCTTCGGCATCAACTACCGAACCACGCCGGATTGGGAAAAAGCGGCCGTGGAATTCACCGGTGGAACAGGCGTCGATCACGTAGTTGAAGTGGGTGGCGCGGCGACATTGACACGCTCCTTTAGCGCCATCCGCGTCGGCGGCAAGGTCACCCTCATCGGCGGCTTAAGCGGTGGCGCGAGCGAGCTCAATCCGGCTCTCATCTTTGCGCGCCGCGCTAACGTTCAGGGGATTTCGGTCGGCTCGACCGAAATGTTCGAAGCGATGAACCGCGCCATCGCGGCAAACGCGATCAAGCCCGTGGTCGATAAAGTATTCGATTTTGCCGAGGTTCAAGCGGCTTACCAGCACATGGCTGCAGGTGCGCATTTCGGCAAGATCGTCATTCGGATTACGTGATGGCACGTGGTGCCGTCGCCGAATCAGCTGTTGCAGGGACTGCTGGCGCTGCTCGAGGGGGCCAACGGGCAAAATGGAGCTGCGTAGAAGGCCATGCGATATGTGGCAGATCGCAGCGTTTTTGTTCCTAACTGCACCTGCCGACAAATGATTGAAAAAGCGGGCGGTTGTACGCGTTAAACGGCCCGCAAACTGACTTTTGCGAGATAAGACGGGCGTGACGTGGCGCGGACCGAATTCTTTGCATTGTGGCGGTACGGTGACAATCGGCGAGTTTCGGCTGTGCTATGCTGAATCTCGAAGGGGCCGCGGCCGGTCCGGAAACTTGTTGATGCCCGGGCTGCGGGCGACGAGCGGGGGACGTACAGATGGTAATAAGGGCGTTACAGCTCGCCTTTATTATTCTGGCGATCGCGGTCATCTATCCATTTGCGGGACGTGAAACGGTGCTGTTTCCCAAAGATACAGCAACGCCGGAGGATGTCGCGCGAGTAAAAGCAGACGCGGAAACCCAAATACACAAGGCCGACAAGCTCGCCTCAGTTCAAAGCTCCGAAGATGAAGTCATCGTGACGGCGTCGCTGCCGCGCGAGCAGGCGAGAACCGAAGAAGATCATCCATTCTTTCAGAATAATTCCGCTGATGCGCTCTCAGCGCAACTGGATCTCTCTTATCTCGCTTATTACGCCTATTCGGAAGCTCCGCCGCCCAGGAAGCCGGCCGATACGGTTTTAGAGGCGCTGAAAGATATTCCGGTCGGAACGCCGATTGACGAGATCAAGCGCGCCTCGGACGCGTTTGGCATCGATTTCACTTTCATGAAGTCGGTGGCAAAAATCGAATCCGATTTCGATCCCAAGCAGCGCACCGGCTCCTATATCGGCCTATTTCAACTGAGCAATTATGAGTTCGACAAATACGGCTCCGGCAGCATCGTGAGTCCGCGCGATAATGCCATTGCCGCCGCTTATAAATTCACCACGGCGGCGATCCTGTTCGAATTGAACACCCATCAGAAGCCGACTTTGAGCGATCTTTATTTGATCCATCAGCAAGGCACCCAGGGCGCGGAAGAACATGTCAGCCACCCAGACCGCATTGCGTGGAAATCGATGTGCGCCACCGATGAAGGCCGGCAAAAAGGCGAGAAGTGGTGCAAGCGCGCCATTTGGCAGAACACGCTTCCGGCTATCAAACAGGTCTGGAAATCGGTCGAAAACCTGACGTCGGGCGCATTCGTGCAAATGTGGCAGCAGCGAGTCGCGCAATTCTACTCGCGTTATTCGGCAACAGCGGCGATGACAGCGAAATAAATAAATCGCGCGAGCTGTCGTCTTCCCTTAATCGCAAAGCAAACCGCCCCGGCCTTCATTCCTGGTGAATGTAGAAGCCGGGGCGAGAGCTTTGAGTGATCTGCCGGTAATAGCGGGCTTGTTAACGGCCAATCCGGCGACTGACAGCGTTCTCCTGCTGATTGAGCGCCCTTTGCTCGGCCTTGGTGATGTGCCCGCCATTAAATTGAGCCATCGTGCGCTCCTCGTGCCGAATGGCGCGGTCTTCCCGGTGAAGTTGATTAGCCTGTTGTTTGGTGATCTCGCCTTCCTTCAGCTCATGATTGATCCGGCGATTCTGATTTGCCAGCCGATCGTTGACCTGGTCGCGCCGCGGATGATTGCGCTCCCACTGTGTTTCGGCAAAGGCCGCGGATACAGCGCTTCCGGCAAACGCGAACGCAACAACGAAAGCAACGGTTTTGACTAAAGTGCGCATTGGGCTTTTCCTTGTTAATGGCCGGCGAAATAGTCGCCGGATTTTGGGATCGGAAATTTGCCCCAGTAATGCTGAATTGACCGTGAGATGCTCGTTCAGTCTCGGTTCATGGATCCGGCGAAGTTGTGCGCATTGAATGCACTTACCGAAAACAATGCTTTTGCATTACCTCAGGCAATGGATGAAAAGTCCTCGTCGATTCGTCGGTGCCTATGGGGTGATCGAATAAATGCCAAGCGCTATGCTCCCCGCTAAGGCCTTGTATCCAGCTCAGGTTTGTATCCAAATAGCTCTACGACGTGAAAGGAAGTCAGCAGATGCCTAAGCAAAGAATAGGCTACGTCCCGCTCGACAAGATGGACGAGAGAATGCGAGCGGAAATGGCGCGTTGCCAGCGCGAAGGTACGCCGCGACCGGAAAGCTCGGCTATTCGCGCCCATGTGCCGGCCTGTTTTTGGTTCTTTGCGGAATCCTGGCACAACATATTCCGCAATGGCGTGCTCGATCACGCGATCAAGGAGTTGTGTCGCCTGTACGTTTCCCGTTCCGTTACCTGCGAATATTGCGGCAACCAGCGCTCTGTCAAAGCAACCACAAGCGGCGCCGTCATCGAAGAGCAAGTGCTCGATCTTTTAAACTTCGAGAAATCGACCAACTACAACGAACGTCAGAAAGCTGCACTGGCCTATGCCGAAGCTATCGTTTGGCGGCTCGACACTGTCGATGCGTTTTGGGAGCGCATGCATCGCCATTTTACCGAACCCGAACTGGTCGAGCTCGGCTGCATGATCGGGCTTACGCTTGGCCAGCAAAGCTGGCTGCGGCTTCTCAACATCGAGCATCATCAGGTGCTGGCCGGCACGTCAGCTTCAATGGCCCCCGGTTTTGAAACCGCCGAGGACCTCAGCGCCACGAAAGCGCAACCAGACTATTGGGCGAAATCCAAAACTGCAGCCCAGTCTGAAAACGCCGCCTGAAATGCCAGGCAACTGCGGCGCGATCCTGATTTCATGCACCGCCACCTGGGCGTATAGGAATCGCTCACGACGACGAAAAAAATCATGTGTTGCAGCAGG
Source organism: uncultured Xanthobacteraceae bacterium (assembly GCA_955652195.1). Taxonomy (GTDB): domain Bacteria; phylum Pseudomonadota; class Alphaproteobacteria; order Rhizobiales; family Xanthobacteraceae; genus BOG-931. The sequence continues at coordinate 6,355 of CATPBC010000038.1, forward strand.
TTCGGGGCAGGCGAAATGACGCCGAGCTTATGCTAAGCTGCGCGCGTGGATAGCTGGGAGCTTTGCTATGCGCGTAGGAACAAGAATCGCTTTGGCGGTCGGTCTGATCGGAGCGGCGGCCATCGGCAGCACGGCGGTGGTCAAGGCACAGTACTATTACCCGCCGCCTGGATACGGCCCGCCGCCTGGATACGGCCCGCCGCCTGGATACGGTCCGCCGCCGTACGGTTATGGCGGGCGAACCTGGAACGGCTGCCCGCCGGGCTATACGGTGCAAGGCGGCGTGTGTCAGCCCTATCAAGGTCCCAGTGGCGGCGGGTGGCGCACTTGGAACGGTTGTCCGCCCCGCTATACGATCCAGGGTGGCGAGTGCAAGCCGTATCGCGGCTATTAGAAATCTGACGTTGCATCGACGCCCAAGCCGGCAAAGCCACCGTGTGTGGACGGCCGCACAGGAAGAGCGGCCTTGCAAAAAGCGCGTTGCAAACTCGCGCCGAGATTTTGCCACAAAAAGATCGCGCTTCGAATCGGATTTCGAGGCTGGTTGCAAGTGGGTTGGTATTCAGCGCCGCGCGCGCTGAGGATTCGCGGCATTGCGCCGCACCGCGCTGGTTGAAAGTTTCATTCGAGTTCGACCCCGATCTTCCTCTCCACTGCGTATTGAGCTTGCATGACAATTTCGGCGCAGCGTTCCAAATTTCCAAGTTCATTTTGTTGAATACAACTACACTAGTGGTCGCGCGGAAACATTTATCTGGAAATGAAAATAGCTGCAGCTATATCTGTTCAGATCTGAGGCGACAGCAAACCCCTTGCCGATGGAGAGAATGGAATGGCCAATCCACGCCAAGCTGAACGCGATTCTAGTGAATCGATGCACGAGACGACCCGAAGGGTGGCCGATCAGGCGTCGCAGACCAGCCGCACAGTGTCAGATGCAGCAGAGCGTACTGCCCGAGCCGGAACCGAAGCTTTCCGGCGCAATGCCGAAACTTTCAGCAGCACCTGGCGCAACAGTAGTGAGGCGGCAAGCCGCATAGCGGAACGATCAGTCGATCAGTTCTCGAAATTGTTCGGCCTGACGGGCGATACCGCAAGAGAAACCATGCAGCAGTCCGCGGGGAATGTTCAGGCGCTCATTGAGAGCTCGACCTTTGTCGTCGACGGCCTGCAAAATGTCTCCGGAGAATGGATGCGCTTTATGCAGAACCGCATCGAGGAAAATCTCGAACATTTCGAAGAGCTTCTGGGGTGCCGTACGGCCCACGAATGCATGGCGCTTCAGACCCGCATGGTCCGCGACAATATCGAGGCTCTCCTGCACAGCGCACGCCGTGCATCCGAAGTATCAACAAAGCTCGCCGACGATGCGGTCAGGAGAATAAGCGATACGGCGCTAGCGCCGCGCTGATGCGTCTTACTCTCGGCCGGGAGCGTCAAGCCGGGTCTGGTGCCTGGAACACGCTCTCCGGCCGATCGTTCGTCAGACTGTATCGTTCGTCGGAGTGCGGTGCGCTGTTCCGGCATCGATTTTTTTAGGCTTATCAGCTTTTCACCGCCGCGCCTGAACCAACTCCGTCGCTACGTCTTTTGACGCATTTAAACGCTGTTAAATTCAGGCTGCGTTCATCGATCGGGTGTAATTAACGCACGGTTGCTGGCCGCGTGGCGGCAATGGGGATGGCTTTCGCTTCCCGCCCATTAGAATTGATTCGGCGAATGGAGCGCGCCCCCATGGCGATCTACCGGCTATTGCAGAATTCGGCGTTCGCGCCCGAAGATATCGGTCGGCTCGTCGCCGCCTATGAGGATTGCCTGCGCATCCTCAACTTGGCCGATCGCTCCGACCCGATCACCGAGCTCCTCGCCAAAAAAATCATTGAAATCGGGCAGACCGGTATGCGCGACCCGGTTCAGATTAGCCGATTGGCGCTCAAGGAACTGGAAATCTCAAACCCGAATAATTGCACGCGTTAGGAGCGGCTCGGGGTGACAAAATTAAGCGTCCACGCACGGCGATCGCGGTGGGTATCTGTTGTCGACACCCAATGCATTCGTTAGATTATGGGACCATCGGTTTTTGGGGGGAGCGGCCATGTCTCTATCCAATCAAAGTCTGCTGATCATCCTGATTGTTGGCATTGTTGCGGGCTGGCTCGCCGGCCGAGTGATGGAAGGCGGCGGTTTCGGATTGATTGGCGATCTGATCGTGGGTCTGATCGGCGCGTTTATCGGCGATTGGCTGCTGCCGCGTATCGGTGTTCACCTCGGCAGCGGCATCATTTCGTTGATTTTGAACGCCTTCATAGGCGCCGTGGTGCTTCTCCTGCTGCTTCGGCTGGTTGGCGGTGGATGGGGC
>CATPBC010000039.1 GCA_955652195.1 uncultured Xanthobacteraceae bacterium
ACGTAGGACAGCTCGGTGCTAAAGTAATAGCCGCCGATCGAGATGATCTGGCTCATTACAAAAGCTGCAATAAAGCCGCCGATCATATCGCCCAAACCGCCAAGTACGCAGATCATGAAAAGCAGCGGACCGAAAGTATTGCCGATGAAAGGATGCACGTCGTACTGCAAAGTCAGCAGACAGGCGGCGAGTCCCGCCAGTGCGCCGCCGATCGCCGATGTGACAAGATAGATTTGCCGCTGATCAATGCCCATCAGGCCGACGATGTCGCGGTCCTGCGCGATCGCGCGAATGGCTGTTCCGACAAAGGTCCGCTTGAGAAATAGAAAAAGCGCAATTGCGCCAACCCCAGCGACCGCAAATGCCAATAAGCGCGCCGAGCTGATATAGACGCCGCCAAGGCGCAGGATCGGCAGGCGCACACCGATATTGCGGAAATCGGTACCGAAAAGAAGTGTCGCGAAGCTCTGCAGAAAAAATAGAAGCCCGCCTGTAGCCAGGAGCTGATTGATCGGCGCGGAGCCGAGAATGGGCGCGATAATTAGAACATGCACCAGAACCCCAAGCGCCGCCACCCAGGCGATCGCCACCGCGCATGCAATCAGTAGCGGCCAGCCGAACTCGACATTGAGATAATAGATCAGATACATGCCGCACATCACGATGTCGGCATAGGCGATCCACACCACATCGATGACGCCGAAAATCAGATTGAGCCCAAGCGCGAGGAGGGCAAGCACGCCGCCAAGAAGAATGCCGTTGATGATTGCCTCTAGAAGATAGATATCCATCTTTGCTATGGGTCCCTTCCACAAGGTCTCTTCTACAGACCCATGTAACTCTTGCGGATGAAGTCATTGTTTTTGAGTTCGGCCGAAGTGCCCGCGAGCTTGATCCGTCCCACTTCCAACAGATAGGCCCGGTCAACCACCTCGAGCACTTGCTGCACGTTCTGCTCGACGATCAGCACCGTCAGTCCTTCAGCGCGAATGCGCTGAACCAGATCGAATACCTGCGCCACGACAAGAGGAGCAAGTCCGGCGGACGGCTCGTCCATCAGGAGTATTTTGGGATTCGACATGAGCGCGCGGCCGATCGCGCACATCTGCTGCTCGCCGCCGGAAAGCGTTCCGGCGGTCTGTTCACGCCGGTCTTTGAGCCGCGGAAACAATTTGTATACGCGGTCCAGCTGTTCGGCAAAATGCCGTCGCGCCCGGGGCAGGTAGGCGCCGACCCGCAAATTATCTTCGACTGTAAGTCGGGGAAATAGACGCCGGTTCTCCGGAACGTGGGCAATGCCTTGCTCGACCATGCGGTGCGCCGGAAGCCCTGCAATGGAGCGTCCTTCCAGCGTCATGGCGCCGGTGTAGAATTGCACGAGCCCGGAAATGACGCGCATCAATGTGGTCTTGCCGGCGCCGTTCGGGCCGATGACCCCGACCGCCTCGCCCTGCGGTACCTCTAGCGACACGTCGCACAGGACACGGAATGAACCGTAGCCCGCGGAGACGGCGGCAAGCGACAGCATTGGCCTTAAGCCCGTTTTCCGAGATAGACCTCAGTCACACGCGGATCCACCGCAGCCTGCGCGGGCAAGCCGTCGAAAATCTTCTCGCCATGATCCAGAACGATCACGCGATCGACGATGCGCATCAAGACGCCCATAATGTGCTCGACCCAGATGATCGTGATGCCCATGCGGCTACGTATGTTCTCAAGCAGGCCAGCGGCACGTTCCATTTCCGTTGAATCCAGTCCGCCGAGACTTTCGTCCGCAAGCAATAGTCGCGGCCTGGTGGCAAGGGCTCGTGCGAGTTCAAGTTTCTTCAACGCGGCTGTGCCAAGTCCCTGCGGGGTCGCTGCCGGATTGCTTGGTAGTCCGACGAGATCCAGAATCTCTTGCGCGTGCTGCCAGGCTTCGGCGCGCGAGACGCGACGGGTACCGCCGTAATAAGCCGCCAGTGCGACATTCTCGATCAGTGAAAGCTTGCGAAACGGCCGGGGAATTTGAAATGTGCGCCCGACCCCTCGCCGGCAGACCTTATGTGCGGCGAGGTTTGCGATTTCCGCCCCCTCGAAGCGGATCGACCCCGCGCTCGGGCGCAAGGTGCCGGCGATCAGGTTAAAGGTCGTACTCTTGCCGGAGCCGTTAGGGCCGATCAGGCCAAGTATCTCGCCTTCGCGTACTTCGAAGGAAACCTGGTTGACGGCCAGGAATCCCCCGAAGCGTTTGGAAAGCCCTTCGACCGCCAGCATCAGGTTCGCATGGCGTAGATCGATGAACTTGGCAGCGGTAGGACAGGATCTTGCGTCTTGATGTTGGGCGGCCAGACCACCGCGATGTGCTCGCCGGCATTCTGCATCACGACAGGCGTGGAGCGCTCATTCTGCCCGGCGAGTTGCGTTCCAGGCCGATAAAATTTCACGCCATAGCCCTGGATCGTGCCACCGGGCGGAATATCGACATCCAGCGCGGCTTTGCGGACCGCCTCTGCATCGAATCCGCCGTATTTCTCCTTGGCGACCGGCAGCACGTTGTTGAGAAGGACCCAGGTCTGATTGAAGCCCATCGAGCAATGCGGCGGTACGTCCGTCGCGTTGGTCTTGATCTTGTAGCGTTCGACCATGACCTTGATGAGATCGCCCAAGCCTGGGGCGAGCGAGGTGGCATTGAGCAACTGCGCCGGCACAGGATCGATGTTGCAGAAATTGTCGATGTCTTTGCCGAAGGTTGCCCGCAGCTTGTCGAGTTGGCTGTAGCCTGCGCCATTGCCAACCAGCATTTTGAACTG
>CATPBC010000040.1 GCA_955652195.1 uncultured Xanthobacteraceae bacterium
AGCTGCGCCGCATAATTGAGCGTCTTGAAGACCGGCTCGCCGGTCACCGGATTGACGAAGTCCACCTTGATGCCTTCGTGCGGATCGCCCTTTTCGCCGCGCAGGCTATGCAGCATTTCCTTCACGTCCTCGCCGCGATAGTGAAACAGCGGCGCCGGCGCGCGGCCGACCCCGCGTTGATGATCGACGAAAGCCGGCTTGATGCCGCCATGGCTGTAAAGCTTGCGCGAATAGCCTTCCGCATGCGTGACAGCTTGCACGTTCATATTGCCCTGCGCGCCGGGCATGTTGTGATCGACCCAAGCGGCATCGAGGAATTCCATCAGCGGCCAGTCCAGCGTATCGATCCAGATCACCGGCTCGTCGGCATTGTTGCCGTGATCGTGCCAGGTCCCGTTCGGGGTCAGGATGAGATCGCCGCGGTTGGCGGTGCAGCGCTCGCCTTCGATGACGGTGTAGCCGCCCTTGTCCGATAAAATAGTCCGGCTCGCATTGGGCGAATGCAGATGAACCGGCGCGACATCGCCCGGATTGTAGATCGAGATGGCGCAGCGGATCGTGTTGGTCACCTGCAAGCGGCCGTTCAATCCGGGATTGAGCAAAAGGATGCTCTGCCGGTCGGCGAATTCAATCGGCGACACGTCGGCTTTGCGGGCGATTTCGGAGATTTGCTTCAGGTAGCCGCTATATTCGTTCCACTTCCACATATGCGGAAGGGTCTTCATCTGGTTGACGGCGACGCGGCCGGTGCCGAGCTGGCCCGAACCTTCGCCGCTGGTTTCGCTGAACCACGGCCGCTGCGCCGGCGCATTGGCTTGCGTACGCACCCAGATATTGTGTTTGCCGGCTTCGCTGTTGATGGCCTCCATCAACTCGCGCGCCTTGTTCGAAAGCCCGCCCGGGGCAGGAGCTTTCATTGTCACGGTAGCCATGAGGTCGTCTCCTAACGGGGCGATCGCATCCCTGACGTTAATTGAACGGCAAATCCGGCACATCGGCCAGAACTAGCCTTTGCCGCAGGTATAGTGGCTCCGCGGTTTGTTGGAAAGCGCGCTCGCCTGCACGCCGCGCAGCATGCCCCGCCGAAAAGGCATAACGTGAAGTCACCCAGCGTTCAGGAATTCGCGCAGCGCCCGGCTGAATTCCGCAGGGCGATCCATGTTGGAAATGTGCCCGGCGCCGGGGAGTGTAACAAAGCGCGAGCCGGGAAGCTTTTCATGGAGCTTGGCCATGGCAGTGGGCGTCGCGCCGTCCTTCTCGCCGACAATGAACAGCGTTGGGCACTTCACGCTCGCGACCGCCGACGCGTAGTCATGGGCGGCCAGCGCCGCGGCGCAGCCGATGAAGCCGTTGACCGGAGTGGCGCGGATCATCGCGCGAATTTTGTCGAGATGCGGCGGATTGCTGGCGACCGTCTCGGCCGGAAACCAGCGCGCGACGGTCGGCTCGACCAAGGCCTCGATGCCTTGCTGCTGCGCCACCGCGATCCGTTCTTCCCATTGCTGGCTGCTTTGCGGCGTCGATTGGCAGGGTGAATCGGCGACGACGATGCGATCGAGGCGGTCCGGGCGGCGCTCGGCCAAACCGAGCGCGGTGGCGCCACCCATCGACAGGCCGGCAAAATGCGCTTTGTTGATTCCAAGCGCGTCCATCAGGGCCAGCGCGTCGTCGAGCAGCGTGTCGAACGGATAGCGCCCCGCCGGCGCATCGCTGCCGCCGTGGCCACGCTGATCATAGCGCAGCACGCGAAACGAATCGGCCAACGCCGCCGCCTGCTCGTCCCACATCGCCAGCGAGGTGGCTAGCGAATTTGAGAGAATGAGCCACGGCGCGCGCTCGGGACCGTCGATCCGGTAATTGATGGCGATGCCGTTCGCTTTAACTTTCATTTCGTCCTCTCGCGCAAATGGTTTGCTGAATGGAATAACTCATCGCGGCAGAAAGTCTTGCAGCAGCGCGAGCAGCGCCTGCGGCGCCTGGGTCGGCAGAAAGTGTCCACCCACGTCGATGAGTTCGAAGCGCGTGCCGGGAATTTTTTTGGCAAGCTCTGCCGAGCCGGCATGCGGGCGCACCGTGTCATGGCGGCCGGCTACGACCAAGGCCGGACAGCGGATCAGCGGCAGCATATGCAACATGTTGGTGCGCGCCAAAGCGCGAAAGGCAAAACCGAAACAGACCGGATCGTTGGCGAGATAACGCCCGAGATAGGCTTCATAAGCGGCGCGCTCGCCGAGATGCGGCGGATAGGACAAAGCGAGCGTCGTTGGCAGCGCCGCGCGCATGCCCTCGCGTGCTGCGAATGCCGCGCGTTCGTCGAGCACCGCGGCGCGGCTTGCATCGACGCCGGGCGCCGGATTGCACAGGACGAGTGCGCCGACCCGATCGGGATATTTCTCCAGAAAGCGCAGCGCCTGGGTCGCGGCGGCCGCGACGGTAACGAAATGATAAGGCGGCGGCAGGCCGACGGCGGCAGCGAGCGCCTCGAAATCATCGACCAGCACGTCATTGGTGAATTCGCGGCGCACTTTCTCCGATGCGCCGGCGCCACGCTGTTCGTAGCACAGCACGCGAAAGTGCTCAGCCAGCCGCGGCGCCACGGCATCCCATGAATGCAGTGTGCCGCCGAGCTCGTGGATGAGCACAACGGAGTGGCCGCGGCTACCCGCGAGCTCGTAATGCAGGCTTACGCCGTTGGCGTCCACGAAGCCCGCAGTGGATGGCATATGCATTTGCATTACAAACCGAGGATGCGATCGAGGGAATAAGGCCCGCCACCGCGGATGAAGATGTAAAACGTCGCGATCGTCCACATCAGCGTATATTCCATGCCAAGCTGGTTCCAAAAATATCGGCCGACCCGCCAGCGCTCGACATTCGTAACCAACAGAAACGCCAGAACCACGGCCGCGACCGGCCGGGTAAACAGACCGAGCGCAAGCAGCGGCCCGCCGATGAGTTGAGTAAGCGAAATCGCCGCCGCCCACAATTTTCCCGGCCGATAGCCGGTCTCGTCGAGCTGCCGTGCCAGAGCGGAGAGATTGAGCGCGCGCACCCCCGTGTTGGGAAAGAAGCCAAACGTATTGCGCAGCCCATGCGGCACCAAGGCAAGTCCGACCGCGACGCGCAGCAGCGTATCGGCGAACGGCAGCAGCATTTGGTAAAAACCTGACAAGGCGTGCGAACTTGGTGGCGTGCAAAAAATCGGTGGCGTGTGAGATTGCTGTCTGGAAATCAGTGCGCCATCAGCACCGGCAACTTGGCATTGGCGAGGATGTGGCGGGTGGTGCCGCCGAAAATCATCTGCCGCAGCCGGCTTTGGGTATAGGCGCCTTTGACGATGAGATCGCAGCCGAGCTCATCGGCCTTGGCGAGAATCGTTTCGCCGGCACTGCGCTTGCCGGTCGGCTTGAGCGTCATGGTCTCGGCCTTGATGCCGTTCATCATCAGCGAACGCGCCATTTGCTCGCCGCTCGGGCCTGCGACCGTCGCGCCTTCCACCGTCAAAATGGTGATCCGTTCGGCAGTACGAAGCAGCGGCATGGCGTCCGCCATGGTGCGCGCCTGCTCGGTGCTTTGGTTCCACGCGACGAGAATATTGGTAGCGAGCGAGCGCGGCGAGGTCGGCGGCGCGATCAGCACCGGGCGGCCGCTTTCGAACAGCGCCGATTCCAGGGTTATCATCGACGGGCTTTGCCACTCGTCGCCCGGTCGCGCCAGGACAATAATGTCGAACACCCGGCCGTAGCTGCCGACAAAATCGTGGCCGCTCGGCGCGTCGCCCAGCCACAACCACGACAACGACGCCGGCCCCTTGCCGCTACTTTCCGGCAGGCGGGCGTTGTCCACGAAGGAGCGAAACAGCATTTCCGCCTGGCGGACCATCTCGGCATCGTTTTCCTTGACCGCAACCATGGTCAGGCCGCTGTCGGGATCCATGGCCACGAGATCGGCCACGGCGGGCCGCAGCGGGAAGCCCTCGATACAGCCGTCGAATTTCCGCGCCAGCAGCAAAGCGGTGTCCAACGCCGATACCATGGTCGGACTTTGCTCGGTCGGAACGAGAATAGTCTTCATGCGTCTGCGCGCCCCCACGTTTGCGGCCTAGATGTTCCCTTTGGAGCCAGCCCGCGGCCGGGGCCTATAGCTCTCACATACTGCCGCGCCGCTCCGGGTCGGACAAGCGGCAGAATGAAGGCTGATCGCGGCGTAAACCGACGTGAAAGGATGGTCTGATAGAATGCATCCGATTCGCCGCGCCAACGAGCTTCGCGGGCGAAACGACGGGGCGACCGCCATGCGCAACTATGGCAT
>CATPBC010000041.1 GCA_955652195.1 uncultured Xanthobacteraceae bacterium
AACGGCGGCGGCGCTTCGCCGCGCGCCACCACGGCGGCGGCGCCTTCAAGACGAGACAGCAGCGATTTCAGCTCCGGCTGCACCTCAAGCACCACCCTAGCGCCGCGCGCGGCGACCAGCGGCACGTAACGCGCAAACTGGATGGTGTCGCCGAGCCCCTGTTCAGCATGGAGCAGGATCGTTTTGCCGGGAAGCGAATATTCACCGAGCCACAATGGCCGGCCGCGGCTCTGCTGCGGCGGCATGCCAGTGCGCCGCCAACGCCATTCATATTTGGTAAAACCGCGGCGATAATCGCCGATCGTGAGCAGCGCCAAAGCTTGGTTGAAATGCGCGTCGGCATGGTCCTTGCGCAGTGCCAGCACCTCGCCGTAGCTGGCGATCGCTTCGTCGAGGCGCCGCAGCTGCGCCAGCGCCTTGCCGCGATTGAGCCAGGCGCCGCTATGCTGGGGCGCCGCGGCGATGGCGCGGTCGTTGGCGGCGACCGCCTCCGCATAGCGGCCGAGCTTGATGAGCGTGACGCCGCGATTGTAATGCGCGACCGGATGCTGTGGCGCCAGCGCCAGTGCCGCCTCGAAGTCGGCGAGCGCGCCTTCCGCAAATCCGAGCTTGGCTTGCGCAAGCCCCTTGTTAAGGCGGGCCTCGAAATGCTGCGGCTTGCGGGCAAGCACGATTTGCAGTTCGGCAAGAGCGTCGCGCGTCCGGTCGAGGCTCAACAGGGCGTTGGCGTGCTGATAGAGAATGTCGGCATCATCGGGCGCGAGCGCCAGCGCCTTGTCGAAGCATTGCAGCGCGTCGGCTGGGCGCTTGAGCGCGTACTCCGCCTGGCCGAGATTGCACCAGGCCGCTGCCACCGCCGGATTGACCTTGACCGCCGCACTGAATAGGCGTCGCGCTTCGCCGAATTGGCCTTGCTGCACCTTGATCGCGCCAAGGAGATTGAGTGCGTCGAAATTGTTCGGCGCGATTTTAAGAACCCGCGCGTAGATTTTCTCGGCCTCACGCAGCTGTCCCTGCCGGTGCAGCGCCACCGCCTGGCTCAGCGCCTGACCGGGATTGAACGGGCCGGAGCTTCCTTTCATTGGCTTACTTTCATAAGCCGACGCTCACAGCCGATTGATCCGCGCGATGCGGCGGGTGATCTCAACCGGCGTTTCCTTGTCGGATTTTGTTTTCAGCGCAAGCACCTTGCGCGCCGCGGGTCGTTCGAGGCAGCGCGTCAACCAGGCTTCCAGGTTCGGCCACACCGAGAGATCCATAGCAGCGGCGCGGCTGATAACAGCGGCAACATTGAGATCAGCCACGGTAAATTCCGGGCCGAGTAAATAGCGATTTTGCGCTAGCGCTGCATCGAGCACTTTGAATGGCGGCGCGAGTAGTTTGAGCGCCTCGTCGCGCAACGCGGCGTCGCGCTCGGCCGGCGGCAGCCGTACCGCATGCAGCGACCAAATATTGACGCCGCGGTCGACTTCCGCCACCGCCCAGAAGCTCCATTGCCAGGCGCACGCCTCGCCTTCGAGCGAACTGGGATAAAGCTTGCCGGACGAATGTTTCTTGGCGAGGTAGAGCGTGATCGCGAGTGATTCCGACAATACGAAATCGCCATCGGCGATGACCGGCAGCCGCCCATTGGGATTGAGCGCCAAGAATTCTGGCGTGCGCGCCCCAGCATCGCCGATCTCGACCGGCAGGTGCTCGTAAGCGAGCCCGAGCTCTTCGGCAATCCACAAGGCGCGGAACGCGCGCGTGCGGGCGACGCCGTAAATCCGCAAGCTCATCACGCCTAAGCGAGCGCGGCCGCGACCGCCTTGCCGCAGGCCATGGTGCTAGATGGACCACCGAGGTCGCGGGTGCGCAGCTTCGGTTCGGCCAGCACCTGTTCGATGGCTTTGACGATGGCGGCGGCAGCGTCGGGCTCACCGAGATGTTCGAGCATCATCGCGCCGGACCAGATCTGGCCGATCGGATTGGCGATGCCCTGGCCGGCAATATCGGGCGCCGAGCCGTGCACCGGCTCGAACACCGAAGGGAATTTGCGCTCCGGATTGATGTTACCCGACGGCGCAATGCCGATGGTCCCAGTGCAGGCCGGACCAAGATCGGAGAGAATATCGCCGAACAGGTTGGAAGCGACGACCACATTGAAGCGATCCGGCTTGAGCACAAACAGCGCGGACAAAATATCGATGTGATACTTGTCCCATTTAACGTCGGGGAAATTCTGCGCCATGGCTTCGACGCGCTCGTCCCAGAACGGCATGGTGATGGCGATGCCGTTCGACTTGGTGGCGGAGGTGAGATGCTTCTTCGGCGTCTTGCGTGCGAGCTCGAAAGCGAATTTCAGCACGCGATCGACGCCGACGCGCGACATCACCGTTTCCTGCACCACGACTTCGCGCTCGGTGCCGGCGAACATGCGGCCGCCAATCGCCGAATACTCGCCTTCGGTGTTCTCGCGCACGACCCAGAAATCGATATCGCCGGGTTTGCGATTGGCGAGCGGCGAGGCCACGCCGGGCATCAGCCGCACCGGGCGAAGATTGGCGTATTGATCGAATTCGCGACGAAATTGAATGAGCGAGCCCCACAGCGAAACGTGATCGGGCACTTTGGCCGGCCAGCCGACCGCGCCAAAGAAGATCGCGTCATGGCGGCCGATCTTCTCCTTCCAGTCCTCCGGCATCATGCGTCCGTGCTTTTCGTAGTAATCGCATGACGCGAAATAAAAATGATCCTGCCGCAATTCGAAACCGAACTTCTGGGCCGCGCTTTCAAGTACGCGCACGCCCTCCGGCACCACTTCCTT
>CATPBC010000042.1 GCA_955652195.1 uncultured Xanthobacteraceae bacterium
AACCTATCGCAACTGCACGCCAGCAGCCGACATCGTCATCCGCCGTTATCTGGAGGAAGGCGCCAAGATCGCCCGCGATATCACCGCGCGCTACGCAAATTAGAGCTTGGCATCCGCATTAACCCTGCCCAAAGGTTCGGCCTCAAAGCGGCGCAACAGCTGTGCTAAACCTGTCGTCTTGGGTAGGGGACCCCGGATGACGACAGCGCCGCAAAATCTTGCGCCTCGCGAAGTTTTGGCCGAAAGCGATCAGAAACGCTTGGCGCTGGGCTATCTTCAGGACGCCTGGGCCGAGGCAGTCCATGACGGCATCGAAGCCGACTACCTGACCCAGACCGCGCTGTTCCTCGCCCTTGCCGAACTGATCGCAACTTATGGCGAAGGGCCGGCGGCGCGTTATGCCGAGAACCTCGGGGCGCGCATTCGCAACGGCGAATTTCAGGTCAAGCTGTCGCGCCAGTAAGATCCCGATCCTATTTAACCTGAACTCGTCATTGCGCCCGCCGACGGTTAGGCGCCGCAACACCCGACCCTGCCTGGGTGAGGAGCGGACCGGCGGCTTGCGGTCTGCTGGCGGGCGAATTAGGCATAATTCATGAAAGCTGCCCTTCTGCCGGACCGCGGCGTGGTCAAAGTGAGCGGCGATGACGCGCGCAAATTCCTGCACGGCCTCGTCACCGCCGATATGCTCTCGCTGACGCCGGGGACTGCGCGGTTCTGCGCACTATTGACGCCACAAGGCAAGATCATTGCGGACTTCTTCGTGGCGGAGGCGCCGTCCGCGGATGGCGGCGGATTTTTTCTCGACGTTCCGCGGGCATTGGACACGACGTTGTTCGACAAACTCAACCTCTACAAATTGCGCGCCAAAGTGCTGATCGAGGATCTTTCGGAAATTCTCGGTGTGCTCGCGGTCTGGGACGGTACCCCTGCGGCCAAATATGGCTTGTCCTATGCCGATCCCCGTCTGCCGGCGCTGGGCGCGCGCTTAATGATTCCGCCGCATCGCGCCGCCGACGCGGCCCGCGAGATTGGCGCGAGCCTGGTCGCCGCGGAAGATTATGAAGCGCACCGCATCGGTCTCGGCGTACCGCGCGGTGGGATCGATTTCGCCTATGGCGACGCCTTTCCGCACGAAGCCGATATGGATCAGCTCGGCGGCGTCGATTTTGCCAAAGGCTGCTATGTCGGCCAGGAGGTGGTATCGCGCATTGAGCATCGCGGCATCGCGCGCACCCGCGCCGTGCCGATACGTTATGACGGCGGCGCCCCGGAAAATGGCGTCGCTATCACGGCGGGCGAGCGCCAAGTCGGCACTATGGGCTCCGCTGCGCGCGGCCGCGGCATTGCGTTACTACGGCTCGATCGGGTCGCCGAGGCAACCGAGCCGCTCACAGCAGGAGGCGTGCCCATTCATCTCGTCAAACCGGATTGGGCGCGGTTTTCGTTGCCCGACATCAAGGCTGCCGAATGAACGATCAAGCGCCCGCAGAGGTTCTTGCGCGCTGTCCGTGGCCTAAAGCGGACCCGCTCTACATCGCCTATCACGATCAGGAATGGGGCGTGCCGGAATACGATGACCGCGCGCTGTATGAGAAGCTCGTGCTCGATGGCTTTCAGGCCGGTTTGTCTTGGATCACTATCCTGCGCAAGCGCGAGAATTTTCGCCGCGCCTTCGATGACTTTAATCCCGAAAAGATCGCCCGTTACCGGCCGCCCAAAATCGAACGGTTGATGCAGGACGCCGGCATTATTCGCAATCGCGCCAAGATCGAAGGCGCGGTGCGCTCCGCGCGCGCCTGGCTCGATGCGATGGAAAAGGGTCCGGGATTTTCGAAATTGCTGTGGGATTTCGTCGATGGCCGGCCGAAGGTCAACCGCTACCGCAGTATGCGTCAGGTTCCGGCGGAGACCGCGATCTCGCGCGCAATGTCCAAAGAACTGTCGCAACGCGGCTTCAAGTTTTGCGGACCGACCATCGTTTACGCCTTCATGCAGGCGGTCGGCATGGTCAACGATCACCTCGTCAGCTGCTACCGGCACGAGGCGGTGCAGCAAGCCGGTAGCTGACGATGATGCCGCCTTCCGTGCAGCGGGCGCATGGCCGTGGCAAGCAGGCAAAGCGCCTGATCCGTGCTGTGCCCGCCCCGCGCGCGTGGCAGCGCATGTTATCGGGCCGCCGGCTCGATCTGCTCGACCCCTCGCCGCTCGACATCGAAATCGAGGACATCGCCCACGGGCTTGCCCGCGTGGCGCGCTGGAATGGTCAGACCAATGGCGCGCACATCTACTCGGTGGCGCAGCATTCGCTCTTTGTCGAAGCGCTAGCCCGCGCGCGCACGCCGCGGCTCGATGACCGTTGCCGGCTTGCGATCCTCCTGCACGACGCCCCGGAATACGTCATCGGCGACATGATATCGCCGTTCAAGGCAGTAATCGGCGATGCCTATAAGGCGGTTGAGCGGCGCTTGCTCACCGCCATTCACTTGCGTTTTGGGCTGCCGCCCAAGTCGCCGCCGCAAATCGAGGCGCTGATCAAAGCCGCCGACCGGCAAGCCGCCTTCCTTGAAGCGACCCAGCTGGCCGGTTTCGATGCCGCCGAGGCACGGCGGTTCTTCGGCCGTCCGCCGAAATTCTCCGCCGCTATGGAACGTGATTACCTCAAGCCGTGGCCCGCGGAGACGGCGCAGGCGCGCTATCTCGAACGGTTCAACCGGCTTGCCGGCGTATAGCCAGAGGTGCAGCCGCGCGCTCACGTCACACTTGCGCCACCGCCGATTCCTATATCAAAAGAAGAAAAGCGAACCTATCTGACGATGATTCACGTTTGTTCCCTGGCGCGGCTTGAAGAAACGGTCGAACAGACCGGCGCGCGGCATGTCGTGTCGCTGATCGGCGACGAAGCGCGTGTGGCGCGGCCGCCCTGTATCGCGCCGGAAAATCATTTGTGGCTGCGCTTGCATGACATTTCGGCGCCGCTCGATGGCTACATCGTGCCGGCGGAGGAACACGTCGCCGACCTTCTCGATTTCGTGCGCGACTGGGACCGCCGCGCGCCGCTGGTTGTGCACTGCTACATGGGCATCAGCCGCTCGACGGCGAGCGCCTATGCAACGGTATGCGCGCTCAATCCGCGCCGCGACGAGGCGACCATTGCGCAAGCGCTGCGGCGCGCTTCACCGACCGCGACGCCCAATGCCCGTATCGTTTCGCTCGCCGATCGGCTGCTCGGCCGCAACGGCCGCATGGTCGCCGCGATCGAACACATCGGACGCGGCGATCTGACCGCCGAAGCGGCGCCGTTCCGGCTCGATCTGGAGTGAATAATAGAGCCGCGCAGGCCTACTACTGCGCCAGCGATGGCCGCAGCGCCGGCCGTGCAGTGGCAACAGGCGTTTCTGGAACAGATTCGGAGCTGCTGCTGACCAATTGGCTACGCGGATTACGCTGGTAGAAGTCGCAATAGGCAAAGCCTAAGCCGGCAAGCGAACCGCGAAAGCTGCGGTGATCGATTCTTTCC
>CATPBC010000043.1 GCA_955652195.1 uncultured Xanthobacteraceae bacterium
TGGCGACAATGTTCGCGGTGGCCGCGCTTCTGCTCTCGACCTTGTCGAGATCGAGTCGGCCCACGGCAGAGGGGACCGCCTCAGCTTGGCGGCGCTTCAGCAACCACGCCTTCTACGGGTCGAAGTGCTCAGGCGTGAAGCCTACAACAGTCCTTTAAGGCTGGCATCACTTGGCCCAGACGAGGAGCCAGAGGCGGACTCGGACATGGATGTTGTGGGCAGCGTGGCGACGCAGCCGAACAATGGGACAAGCCAAGGGGAGCAGAAATCGCTCGATAATTTGTGCAACACGCTGTTCACGTCGGCGCAAGACAACGATTTGCCTGTGCCGTTCTTCGCTAATCTGCTCTGGCAGGAGAGTCGGCTACGCGAACGTGAGGTTAGCAAAAAGGGCGCACTCGGGATCGCCCAGTTCATGCCAAAGGTGGCGGCAGAAACCGGGCTTGCAGATCCGTTCGATCCCATGCAGGCGATTCCCGCCTCGGCTCGCTTTTTGCAAAGACTCCGCCTGCAGTTTGGCAATCTCGGCTTTGTCGCAGCCGCCTACAATGCCGGCGCGCATCGCGTCATCGAATGGTTGGAGCGTCGCGCCGGTTTGCCGCGCGAGACGCGCGACTATGTCGTACGCGTCACCGGGCTGTCGGTCGAAGCCTGGAGGAAAATGTCGATCGACAACAACGCACTGACATTCGTTCCTCACCTGCCATGCCGCAGCTTGCCGGCTTTTGCCAATGTCGAGCAGGAACATTCGCATCAGACCGAGCTTGAGCGCGCCAAATACGCGCGGGCGGAAAGCGAGCAGGATTTGGACGCAAGCCTTTCTGCAGTATCGACGGCACGGAGCACGGCGAAGCAAACACGTGAAAGCAAACATGCGCGAGTGCACGGTGAAGCCCGCCGCCTCGCGCATGCAGGCCATGCTTCAAAGCACGAAGCGGCTTCTGCCGCGCGCGAAGGCCATAACTCGAAGCACGAAGCGGCTTCTGCCGCACACGCAGGCCATGCTTCAAAGCACGAAGCGGCGCATGTCCAGCGCGGCAATCGCGAAAGGCGCAAAAGCGCATAGGTCTGTAAGGCCACCGCCTTATTGCGCGGCAATGCTCGTCCTGCCGCGTCGCATGCCAAGCGCCACGATCCGGTGCAGTAGATCCGAATAATTGATCCCGACGTGACGCGCGGCCGTGGCGAATTCCTGACTCTCTGCAATTTCAGGATTGGGATTTGCTTCCAGAAAATAGGGAGTGCCGTCAGCTGCAAGGCGGAAGTCGATTCGCGCGTAGCCGTCGAGTTCGAGCGTCCGATAAACCCGCTTCGCCAAACCCTGGATGCGCGAGGCCAATTCCGGCGCAAGGTCCTTGGCGGGGCCGTGCAGGATGCCTCGCCGCTCTTGGTAGTCGGTATCGTGCTTGACCTTTTCGGTGGCGATCAGCCAATCGCCCTGCGGCATATTCTTGAATTGCAGTTCCCAGACCGGCAGCACCAGCAAGCGCTCATTGCCGACAATACTGACATAGATTTCGCGGCCTTCAATATACTGCTCGGCGATCGCGGCCGTGCCGATGCGCTCGTGGATGAATTGGACGCGCTCGGCGAGCTTCTCGTCGCTATCAACGACGGACGCTTGTGAAATGCCATAAGACGCATCTTCATTGACGCTTTTTACGATCAGCGGCAAGGCGAGCCGCGCTGGCCGCTTAACTTTGCGATGCATGGGAAAAACCGCGAAGGCCGGCACCGGGACGCGGTGATAATGAACGAGTGTCTTGGATAGATCCTTGCCGCGTGCCAGCATTAATCCGCGCGGATTACAGCCGGTGTAAGGAACGCGCAGCAGTTCAAGATAACTGACGACGTTCTGATCGTAAATCGCTTCGCCGTGAAATTGCTCCAGCAAGGTGAATACGACATCAGGCTTCCAAGCCTCGATATCGTCGCGGATCGGTTTTAGCTCGTCATGTACTCCAAGCGGCCGCACCTCGTGCCCGGCGGTGCGCAATGTGGTCACTACGTCGTATTCGGTTTTCCAAACATTGATTTCTTGCTCGCTAAAACCTTTGGTCGACTCCGGAGGTATCAGGTCCGGGTGTACGAGCACCAGGACGCGAAGCCGTTTCATAATGCGATCCACCTGCGCCGCGACGGACCGAACAATGCATGCATGGTTTTGGCGGTCAACAGCACCGTGAATTCCATGAGCAATTTCCGTTCGGGACCTACTGCGCGCAAATTAAGTTCGCGGCAGCGTTGGATCATGTCGTCCAACACGGCATCAAAGGTGAGCTGATATTCTCCCGTCCACTTGGCGACCAATTCCCGCACGCTGGCGCGGTTGCGCCTGATGAACGACGATGCTGCTTCCGAGCGATAGTGCTTCGGATCGTCCGAGAACAAGCGCCGCAAATCGCGATCGTAGGTTTTGGGCGTATCGACGAGATAGAGCGCGCGCTTTTTCTTATAATATTCGCCGAGTGTCTGGGTGAGTGTGCTGAGCGGATCAACTTTTTCACGATGCGTGAGCGCCGGACGCTTACCAGCTATTTCCTCCATAAGTTCATCGACGTATTCCAGTTTTTTAAGCGCGGGCCAATCGGCATAGCGCGTGCGCCAGTGAGACCGCGGACGCAGCCATACTGCAAACGTCTCGGCAAAATCCTCATCGGGATGGCTTTGCGCGTACCATAACCGCAAATTTTGGACGTGATTGCGGCTCGCGGGATTGGCGCGGTAATAGTGCGGATAGCGCTTGGATGACGGGCCGAATAATTGCTGCCAGCGGCGCCTGCGATAAAGCTGATAGGCATGAGTTACGACGTGACCGCATTCATGCCGCAGGATGCGCATACATTCGGACCACGTTCCGCCCTCGACCTCGAGGATCATTTTCTTTTCCAGCTGCATAAGCCGGGAATGCGCCAGATAGAATGGAATTGCGATGCCGGGGGTGCTCTCCGGGCTAAACCATTCGCTCGAAATCCAGGCATGCGGCCGTACGCGAATATCGTGCCCGGCAAGCTCCTGATTGAGCGCGCGAAGGCATTTCTCGAGCCAGGTGCCTTTGACGGTGACCCTGAGATCTTTCAGCCGGACCTCAAGCAGCTCATCGTCGGTCAGAGATGTCCAGGGATATTTCCGACGTGGCATGTTGCAAGAGGACCCACGAAAAGATGATGGCTAATGTTGTCACGGCCCAGCGCAGGCCTCAACTGACAAAGCGGTTCGGTACGATTTTGCGGATCAAACGCAAGGATCGGCCTGCCAGGGAGGGGCACTCGCGCATTGACCACAGCCCTATGGGAACTTCGCGCCCCGCGTGTGATCCGAAACCACGCGATCCGGAAGAAACTCATTTTTAGCGACGGCTCAAAGCCGTGCGGCAAACGCATCTGCCAGAAATTGGTGCATAAGGGCGTAGGTTTGCCGCGCCGCCGGTTCGTCCCAGGCGGCGACCTCCGGTACATCTGCCCCCTGGTCGGTAAAGGCATGCAGAACCCCCGAGAACAGGACCATCTGCCATTTCGCACCGGCTGCATCCATTTCCGCTTCAAAAGCATCCCGGTCCACTTTTGGGGCGACCGGGTCCGGCGCGCCGTGAGCCACCAGGAGCGCGGCTTTGACCGCCCCTTTCCGCGCCTGGAGCGCCGTTTTTAGATCGCCATGATTGGAGACCGCCGCGGCTATGTCGGCGCCGTCGCGCGCCAGCTCCAAAACGTTGCCGCCACCGAAACAAAAACCGACCGCCGCGCGCCGCTCGTCGATTAGCGTACGCCTTTGCCCTTCCGCGATCATTGCCTCGAATGCGGCCCTAATGCGCTTGCGCTGCTCAACGGCGTCTGCACGCAGCGGGTTGGCCAAATCAGCTGCCTCAGCAAAGTTGGCCGGCCGTGTTCCTGCGCCGTACATATCCGCGACGAAAACGACGTAGCGGCTCGCAGCTATAAGCCTGCCCCGTTCCATGGCGTCGTTAGTCATGCCCATCCAATTCGGCGCCATCAATAATGCCGGGCGTTTCCCGGACACATTCTCGTCATAGATCAGCGCACCCTCCGCCGTAAGCGCGCCCATCGGATATTTGATTATTTCCGCCCGCATATGCTTCCTCGCCGAAGACTTCGGCCCCGAATTATAGCCATGGAGCAACCATGCCGGAGGACAAAAAGGACGATCCGGCCTTTCTCTACTTCCCGAGCAATTATCGCTGGTCGATGGGGCTATTGATTTGCCTGTCCGCGGCGCCATGGACCGGTGTCGAGATCGATGAGGTCAACCGCGTCGGCCGCGCCCTTGCCGATCAGGTGGGCAACGATACGGCTTGGTTCGAGGAATGGACGCGCATGGGCGAAAAAATAGAGTCGCGCGGCCGCGACGCCCTGCGTGCCGGTCACAAGCTGACCGCCGCGTCCTGCTTCATGCGTGCGACACGCTACTATCAGACCGGCGAACGATTTTTGCATCCGCGTTCACAGCGGAGCATGGATGTCTATGCGCGTTCAGTGAAGCTCTTCAAGGAAGCGGCGGCGTTGATCCCCCGCCCACGTATCGAGCCGGTCGAGATTCCTTACGAGAACACAAGCTTGCCGGCGCTGCTGGTGCATCCAAACCCCGAGGCCACGGGTGCGCGGCCGGCGCCGGCAATGGTATTTTTCGACGGTTTCGACGTCACCAAAGAGCTGCAATACGGCTATGGCATTCCCGATCTCGCCGCGCGCGGCATCGGTTGTCTCGTGGTCGACGGGCCGGGCAATGGCGAGAGCGTGCGGTTTCGCAA
>CATPBC010000044.1 GCA_955652195.1 uncultured Xanthobacteraceae bacterium
CGCCAATTGTTCAAGAACATCATCTATGTCGGCGCGCTCTCAGCGCTGCTCGACATGGATGTCGGCGAAATCGAGAAGCTCATCGCCGAGCAGTACAAAGGCAAGGAAAAGCTGTTCGACGCCAATAAGCACGCGCTGCACCTTGGCCGCGACTGGGTGATGATGAATATGGAGCACCCGATCGGGCTGCGTCTGCAGCGCGCCGACGGCGTTGGCGACCGCATTTTCATCGAAGGCAATTCCGCGGCCGCGCTCGGCGCGGTCTATGGCGGCGCCACGGTCTGCGCCTGGTATCCGATCACGCCGTCCTCCTCGCTCGCCGAAGCCTTTACCCGCCACTGCAGCCGGCTGCGCGTCGATGGCGGCAGCAAGCAGAACAAATACGCCATCGTCCAGGCCGAGGACGAACTCGCCTCGATCGGCATCGTCATCGGCGCCTCGTGGAACGGCGCGCGCGCCTTCACCGCGACGTCCGGTCCGGGAATTTCGCTGATGCAGGAATTTCTCGGGCTTGCCTATTTCGCCGAGATTCCGGCGGTGGTTTTCGACGTGCAGCGCGCCGGACCGTCCACCGGCATGCCGACCCGCACCCAGCAGACCGACATTATCTCGTGCGCCTATGCTTCGCACGGCGACACCAAGCACGTACTGCTGTTCCCCGAAGACCCGACCGAAACCTTCGACTTCGGCGCCACCGCCTTCGATCTCGCCGACCGCCTGCAGACGCCGGTTTTCGTCATGATCGATCTCGACATCGGAATGAATCACCGGCTTGCCCGGCCGCTCGCTTGGGATGACAGCCGTAAATACGACCGCGGCAAGGTGATGACCGCCGCCGCGCTCGAAGCCGGCAAGGACTTCGGCCGTTATCTCGATGTCGACGGCGACGGTATTCCCTACCGCACCTATCCCGGCACCCATCCGACCAAGGGCTCGTTCTTCACCCGCGGCACCTCGCGCGACCGCTATGCGCGCTACACCGAGGAGGGCCCGGCCTATGCCGACAACATGCAACGGCTGTTACGCAAGTTCGAGACCGCCAAGGATTTGGTGCCGCGGCCGCTGCAGGCCAATGCCGACAAGCCGACCAAATATGGCGTGATCTATTTCGGCTCGACCTCGCCGGCGATGGACGAGGCGCTCGAGATGCTCGAGGCCCAAGGGCAATATCTCGACCGGCTGCGCGTACGCGCCTTCCCGTTCCATTCGAGCGTCACGAGCTTTATCGCCGAACACGATTTCATCTTCGTGGTCGAGCAGAACCGCGATGCGCAGATGCGCTCGCTGATCGTCAATGAATGCGGCATCGATCCGGTGCGGCTGGTGCCGATCCTGCATTACGACGGCACCCCGATCACTGCGCGCTTCATCGCGCGCGCCATCGGCGACCACCTCGATGCCTTGAAGATAACGCCGCTGCGGAAAGTCGTGTCATGACCTACGTCGTCAAGCCGAAATTCCATCATCCCGAACTGCCGAAGAACAAGCTCGGCTATACGCACCGCGATTACGAGGGCAAAATCTCGACGCTGTGCGCCGGCTGCGGGCATGACGCGATCACGGCGGCAATCATCGAGGCGTGCTTTGAACTTTCCATCGAACCGCACCGCGTGGCGAAGATTTCCGGCATCGGCTGCTCGTCGAAGACGCCGGATTATTTCCTCGGCAATTCGCACGGCTTTAATTCAGTGCATGGCCGCATGCCCTCTGTGCTCACCGGCGCCAATCTCGCCAACCGCGATCTGATCTATCTCGGCGTATCCGGCGACGGCGATTCCGCCTCGATCGGACTTGGCCAGTTCGCGCACTGCATGCGCCGCGGCGTCAATATGGTCTATATCGTTGAAAACAATGGCGTTTACGGACTGACCAAGGGCCAATTCTCGGCCACCGCCGACCGCGGCTCGAAATCGAAGCGCGGCGTCACCAACACCGACAACGCCATCGATATGGTCGGGATCGCGCTGCAGCTCGGCGCAAGTTTCGTGGCGCGCTCGTTCTCCGGCGACAAGAAACAACTCGTGCCGATCGTCAAAGCGGCAATCGAGCATCGCGGCGCCGCCTTCATCGACGTGATCTCGCCGTGCGTCGCCTTCAACAATCACGCCGGCTCGACAAAGAGCTTCGATTACGTGCGCGAGCACAATGAGGCGGTCAATTTTCTCGATTTCATGACCGGCCGCGCGCCGATCCATGTCGATTATGCCCCGGGCACCGTCGAGATGGTCGAGCAGCACGATGGCACGGTGCTGGCGCTGCGCAAGCTAGACGCCGAATATGACGTCCATGACCGGCTGGCGGCGATGCATTTCATCGCGCATCACGCCGCGCAAGGCCAGATCGTGACCGGCTTGCTTTATGTCGAGCAGGATTCCGCGGACCTGCACAACCATCTCAATACCGTCGACGTGCCGCTCAATTCGCTCGGCGAGAAAGATTTGTGTCCCGGTTCGACGGCGCTCGATAAGATCAACGCCAATTTGCGGTAGCCTCGTCATTGCGACGAGCGCGAGCGACGAAGCAATCCAGCATTTTGCGCATTAAGCTGGATTGCTTCGCTCCACTTCGTTTCGCTCGCAATGACGAGCGCTCTGATTTACTGCAGGCACGCGCCCATATACTGGCCGCGCAGCGTTCCCGGCACGCGGTAAAGCCCGGACTGGAAGGCGCAGCGTGAGGCGCGATCTTGAAACGTCTCGGAACCGTGCGCGAGATTGGGTATGGCTCTCGTCCTGCCAGGAATGATGGTCGGGCCCTGCTCCTGCGGCAGCGACCGCGTTGTCAGCATGCCGCCGCCCTCCGGCGGAATGAGCTGCGTGCGCGGCAACGGCGTCGGCAGGACGGAGCCGGAAGAGCCGCGCGCCGCGTAGAGCCCGCGCCGGTGCAGCTTGCTGATAAACTTTTCGCGGCCAAGGAGGCTCGGGTGATGCGGGGCCGTGTCTGTCGCCTGTACCGCGCCATTGCCGTGACGCATCGCCGCCACGCGATCATCGATCTCGGCGCCACGATCAGGAGTCATGATCGTGTACGGATAACCGGGATATCCCTGCGCCAATGCCGCGACCGGCGGGATCGCGGCGAGCAGCGCGGCCAGAAAAATATGGCGAAAGCGAATTGCCATAGGGTTTCACTCCTACACCCGCCTTCTTTTTGAACCGCGGAACGCCGCCGTTGTTCCTGACCGATCCGGCTTAACCTTCCGGCGCATCCTCGATCGGGTCGTAACGGCTGGCATCGAGGCCAAGGAGATTCCATGACTGCTGCATGTGCGGCGGCAGCGGCGCGGTGACGTCGATGACCCCGCTGCGCGGATGCGGCACGGCGATCCGGCGCGCCAAAAGATGCAGCCGGTTCTGCATGCCGCCAGGGAGCTGCCAGTTCTCGCGCGCGAAATATTTGGCATCGCCGACGATCGGATGGCCGATATGCGCCATATGCGCGCGCAACTGATGGGTGCGCCCGGTTACCGGTTTGAGCGATAGCCAGGCCAGCGCCGGGCCCGCCGTTTCCACGACAGCATAATAGGTCACGGCGTGGCTCGCGCCTTCCTCGCCGTGGCGCGCGATGCGCATGACCGATTCCTCTTCGCGCTGATCCTTGGCGAGAAAAGTCGAAATCCGGCCCTGTCGCGGCTTGGGCACGCCGGCGACCAGCGCCCAGTAGATCTTTCGCGCCGAGCGCGAGCGAAACGATTTTGCCAAGGCGGCGGCGGCGAACCGCGTTTTGGCAACGAGCAGACAGCCGGCAGTGTCTTTGTCGAGCCGATGGACGAGCCGCGGGCGCTGGCCGTGCGCGTCACGCAGCACCTCCAGCATGCCATCGAGATGCCGGGTCGTGCCGGAGCCGCCCTGCACCGCCAAGCCCATCGGCTTATTGAGCACCAACACG
>CATPBC010000045.1 GCA_955652195.1 uncultured Xanthobacteraceae bacterium
GGCACTTCGAGCTCGGCGGCTGCTTCTTTGAGCCGCGCGCGGTCTTCGGAACTGGTGATCTTACGGCTGATGCCGCCGCCGCGTGCGGTGTTCGGCATCAGGACCGAATAGCGCCCGGCGAGCGAAAGGTAGGTCGTCAGCGCAGCGCCTTTGGTGCCCCGCTCTTCCTTGACGACCTGCACCAGCATGACCTGCCGGCGCTTGATGACTTCTTGGATCTTGTACTGCCGGCGATAGCGCGGCGCGCGATCCGGGACCTCTTCTAGTGCGTCGGCGCCGCCGACCGATTCGACCACTTCTTCGGCCGCCTCTTCTTCCTCGCCATTGGCATCAAGCCGGCGCGCCTCTGCGGCAACCGCGCTTTCGCCGTTCTCGGCAGCGGTGGATGCGGGTTCGGCGAGCTCGTCCAATCTGTTTTCGCCATCGGCTGACGCACCGGTCGCCTCATGCGTGAGCCCGGCCTCAACCTCGTCGGCCGAGGCGCCGCCCGCGACCTCCATTGAAGAGTCGGACATTGAAGATTCCGGCACGGGCATTTCGGCGGGCGACGCTATCTCTTCGTCGGTGGGCGCGCCGCTCAGCGGCTCGACATCAGATCGTTCGATGTCCGGTGCAGACGAGAGCGGTGGCGAGAGCGATTCCGCTTCGAGCGCATCGAGCTGCGCTTCGGCGGCCTCGCTGCGGATCGCTTCGGCGCGACGCGCCGCGGCGCTTTCCCGGCGCCGGCGCGGGACGCGATCGACTTCATCTGCGGCGGCGCGCTGGGCGCGCTCTTCCTCGGCGATCAAAGCCTGCCGGTCGGCAATCGGGATCTGGTAGTAGTCCGGATGAATTTCGCTAAAGGCGAGAAAACCGTGGCGGTTGCCGCCGTAATCGACAAAAGCGGCCTGCAGTGACGGCTCGACGCGCGTCACTTTCGCCAGGTAAATGTTGCCTCTTAACTGTTTGCGGTGTGCAGATTCAAAGTCGAATTCCTCGACGCGATTGCCGCGCAAAACCACCACCCGGGTCTCCTCCGGATGGGTCGCGTCGATAAGCATTTTGTTGTTGGCCATTGGCAAATCTCATGGGGACCGGCCTGCCTGTGCGCGCCGCGCCGCCTCGGCGGGACGCGCGGACACCGGTCCAATTTTCGGTGGCTGGGACGGCCTGAAGGCTGCGAGCGCCGCAAGCAAATTCGCTCCGGCTGACGGCGAGCGATCGATCGATGAACACTGCCGAGCCTGGCGAATTGAATCTTGACTTGCGCCTCGAACATGAACTCCAAACCGCGATGATACGGCAGCGCAGAGCGCGGCCGCGATTTCGCTAGACGCTTACGATGCGGCGCGACGCCATTTCAGCGGCTTAGCCGCTGGCAATCGCGGCGCGCACAGTTCCGGCCGTCCTCATCCCCACGGGCCCTGGCACAGCTTTGCGTCGCTAAAAGTGCCGTGTTCGCCGAAGACCTGATCGTTTTGAATGTCTTCCCCACGAACTTCGTGGCACTGCAGCGGATCGAAAGCAGCGTTTGCCTGGCTCCCATCATCCCGTTCTGGGCAGCCACACTTGGCGCACGCGCCGGGGCCGTCACGCGGACACAACCGGAACTTTTCACCGTCAGCACGCCCTTCTTTAAGGCCGCGGGCGGCGAATTGGCAAGTCGTCTGTGGGATTTACCTGCAAGGCTATCGCAAGTCGGCCGCATTTTGCCTTATTGGCAAGGCTTTTGGCCGGCTGGGTTAGGTTGCGGTTAACTATGCCTGTCTAATGGGATAGGAGGGGCGGGATGGGGTCGCATCGGATGGTCCTCCAAGCCGCGCGCTTGGCCTTTCTCGGCGCACTGGTCGCCGCAGCCGGATGGGCGGCGGGAGCGCCAGCGGCGCTCGCGGCCCCCGACTCATTTCCACTTGCGACCGATGTCAGGCTTGGCGGCGATGAGACGCAAACGCGTTTCGTCATGGATCTCAGCCGCAAGATCGACTTGCACGTCTTTACACTTGCCGATCCTTACCGTGTGGTCGTGGACATCCCGCAAATTACCTTTCGACTGCCGTCCAAGGCCGGCGAAACCGGCCGCGGCTTGATCAAGGCATTTCGTTTCGGCTTGGTCATGCCTGGTGGGTCACGGATTGTGATCGATCTTGGTAAGCCGGCTCGCGTCGAGAAGGCCTTCGTGGTCGATCCGGTGGAAGGCGCGCCGGCGCGGCTCGTGCTCGAATTGGCGGCGACGGATCGGGAAGGTTTTCTGCGCAAGGTCGCTTTCGATCAAAGGTTCGCCCGCGCGCAAGCGCCGCTCCCACGCGAGCAGCAATCGTCTTCCGGCGACGTCCGGCCATTGATCGTGTTGGATCCGGGACATGGCGGAATCGACACTGGCACCAAAGGGCCGAATGGGCAGATGGAGAAAGACATCGTGCTCGATTTTGCCAAACGCCTGCGGGAAAAAGTGGAGAGCTTAGGCAAATATCGCGTGCTGCTGACGCGCTCCGACGATACTTTTGTGCCGCTGGCCGAGCGCGTACGGTTCGCGCGCGAGGCCGGGGCGGCCCTGCTCTTATCGATCCATGCCGATTCGTTGCCGCGAAGGGAGGGCGACGCTCAGGGCGCCACGGTCTATACGCTCTCCGAAACCGCGACCGACCCGGCAGCGGCCCGATTGGCCGAACAGGAAAATCGCGCCGATGTGATCGCAGGCGTCGACCTCAAGGATCAGCCCGACGATGTCGCCGGCATCCTGATCGATCTGGCGCAACGCGAGACCAAAACCTTTTCAACTCAATTCGCCCACAAACTCGTCGCCACGATCAAGCGAACAGCTCGGTTGCACAAGGAGCCGCTCAAGTCGGCAGGATTTCGGGTGTTGCGCGCGCCGGACGTGCCCTCAGTCCTGGTCGAACTGGGCTACGTCTCCAACAAGGAGGATTTGCAATCGCTGCTGTCGGATAGCTGGCGTGATCGGACGGCGGACGCGATGACGTCAGCCATCGATGGCTATTTTTCTACCCACATCGCCGGCGCCCGCACCGGATCGAATTAACGCGCCAACATCGCTGGCGGTATGCCGCAATGGCCTCAGTTTGAACAAAAAACGGAAGCACGAGGTCTATGAGACGGAACGAGCTAGCCGGTGGGTGCCGATACTGTCACACTGGGACTGTCATACTCGGCTTTTCATACTGGGCCGCAATGTACGGCGCCGAACCGGCTAAGCGTGCGTTAGGTGCGCGTTCTTGGCACGCGTTCTTGGCGGGCGCTCTTGGCGGGCGCTCTTGGCGGCGAGTGGCTGGTCGGGTTCCGGTACATACAATGAATTCGCGATGAATTCGCACAATGAATTCGGCTCAACTAAAGCTTGCTCAATGACGCTGGTGCCACGGTGAAATTGCTCCTGCGCTTTCTCGGGTTCCTGTTTGCAGTGGGGACCATCTTTTTCATCGTCGGCGTGGCCGCCATGGCCGGCCTGTTGTGGCATTACTCCAAGGACTTGCCCGACTATTCGCAGCTTCAGGATTACGAGCCGCCGGTAATGACGCGGGTGCATGCGGCAGATGGCTCGCTGCTGGCGGAATATGCCAAGGAGCGGCGGCTCTACCTGCCGATCCAGGCGATTCCGAAACTCGTCATCAATGCTTTCGTCGCCGCGGAGGACAAGAATTTCTATCAGCATCCCGGCGTCGACATTTACGGTATCGCCCGCGCCGGCATGCTCTACGTCGAGAATTACGGGACCGGGCGGCGGCCGCAGGGCGCCTCGACCATTACCCAGCAGGTCGCCAAGAATTTTCTTCTGACGAATGAGGTGTCATTCCAGCGCAAGATCAAGGAGGCGCTGTTGGCGCTCCGTATCGAGCGCACCTATTCCAAGCAGAAAATCCTCGAACTCTATCTCAACGAGATTTATCTCGGCTTCGGCGCTTACGGGGTGGCGGCCGCATCGTTGTTGTATTTCGACAAATCAGTGCACGAGCTGTCGATCGCGGAGTCCGCGTATCTGGCCGCCCTGCCGAAAGGCCCGAACAATTACAATCCGTTCCGGCGGCATGACGAAGCGGTGGGCCGGCGCAATTACGTCATCGACCGTATGGCCGAGGATGGCTACATCACCGTCGCCCAAGCGGAGAAGGCCAAGAAAGATCCGCTGGAGGTCACGGTGCGGCCGACCGGCGCGCATATTTTCGCGGCTGAATATTTCGCCGAGGAGGTGCGCCGTTATCTCTACGAAAAATACGGCGAGAAAAAACTCTACGAGGGCGGGCTGTCGGTGCGGACCACGCTCGATCCCAAGCTGCAGGTCGTCGCGCGCAAGACCATGATCAATGGACTCGTCAATTTCGACGAGGGTCAAGGCTATCGCGGCGCCGTCACCACGATCGATACCGGCGGCGATTGGGGCGTCAAGCTTGCCGAGGTCAAGCCGCTCTACGACGTCGACCCATGGCGAATGGCCGTCGTGCTGCAGGTCGACGACCAATCCGCTCGGATCGGACTACAGCCGCCCCGCGATCCCGCCGGCGCGGTGGTCAAAGATCGTGAAGTCGGCCTGATCACGCTCGATGGCGTCAAATGGGCGAAACCGGCCGGCGGTCCCACAAAGCCAATCCAGAAGGTCGCCCAGGTGCTCTCGCCCGGCGACGTGATCTACGTCTCGCCAATGGAGCAGCAGGGACAATACCGGCTGCGCCAAGTACCGGAAATTTCCGGCGCCATGGTAGTCATGGATCCGCATACCGGCCGCGTGATGGCGATGGTCGGCGGTTTCTCATTCGATCAGAGCCAGTTCAACCGCGCCACCCAAGCTTTGCGGCAGCCCGGCTCATCGTTCAAGCCGATCGTCTATGCGGCGGCGCTCGACAACGGCTACACGCCCTCGACCATCGTGATGGACGCGCCGATCGAAATCGACATGGGCGCCGGGGGCGGTATCTGGAAGCCGGAGAACTATGGCGGCAAGTTTTTCGGACCATCAACCTTACGGTTCGGTCTCGAACAATCGCGTAACGTGATGACGGTGCGGCTGGCGCAGGACCTCGGCATGCCGCTGATCTCCGAATACGCCAAGCGCTTCGGCGTCTACGACGAGTTACCGCCCTATCTGTCCTACGCACTGGGCGCCGGCGAAACGACGGTGCTGCGGATGGTGACGGCCTATTCAATGTTCGACAATGGCGGCCGGCGCGTCATTCCCACCTTGATCGACCGCATTCAGGACCGTTACGGCCATACCATCTACAAGCACGATCAGCGCGAATGCATCGGCTGCGATGCGGCCAAGTGGGACAATCAGGTCGAGCCGACGCTGCTCGACCGTCGCGAGCAGGTGATCGATGCGATGACCGCCTATCAGATCACCTCGCTGATGGAAGGCGTCGTGCAGCGCGGCACGGCGACAGTGGTGCGCGAAGTCGGCAAGCCGATTGCCGGCAAGACGGGCACCACCAACGATGAGAAAGATGTCTGGTTCATCGGCTTTTCGCCGGACATCGTCTGCGGCGTCTATATGGGTTTCGACAAGCCGCGGCACATCGCGCGGCTGGCCACCGGTGGCCATCTCGCCGCGCCGATCGTCAAAGACTTTCTCAAAGTCGCGCTTGTCGGCAAGCCGCCGATTCCATTTAACGTTCCCCCGGGCATCAAATTGATCCGCGTCGACGCCAAGACCGGCATGCGCGCCGGCCCCGGCGATACCAAAGTGATTCTGGAAGCGTTCAAGCCCGGCACCGCCCCGCCTGACACTTATTCGGTGATCGGCGCGGAAACCGCCAACGGTGTGCCGACCTCCGGCTCGCCCGACGTCGGCAATGTCGTGCGCAGCGGGACGGGGGGATTGTACTGAGATCAGGGATCAGGGCGGCAGAGCGTCAGCGTTGATACCTGATCTCTGACACCTGACACGTTGACACCTGATTCCTGATAACTGATACCTGACCGAACCGATATGCGCTCCGAAATCGAAACCATCGTCGCCGAGATCAAGCAGTCGCTCGGACTGCTGAGGAGGCATCTTTGACGTCGACAAGGCGCGTGCCCGGCTTGCCGAGCTGAACCGTCAGGCCGAAGATCCGAACCTTTGGAGCGATCAGCAGCGGGCGAGCCGCCTGATGCAGGAGCGCACCGCGCTCGACGAGCAGCTCACCGCATTGGCCGGCATCGAGCGGGAGCTCGACGATCAAATCACATTGATCGAGCTCGGCGAGAGCGAGAAAGATCCGAGAACCATCGCCGAGGCGGAAGCGGCGCTGCGCACGCTCAAGGCCGAGGTGGCGCGCCGCGAACTCGAAGCGCTGCTGTCGGGTGAAGCGGACAGCAACGACTGCTATCTTGAAGTGCATGCCGGGGCCGGCGGCACCGAGAGCCAGGATTGGGCCAACATGCTGCTGCGCATGTATGTGCGCTGGGCCGAACAGCACCGCTTCAAAGTCGCATATATCGAAGAGACGCAAGGCGAAGAGGCTGGCATCAAATCGGCCACCGTCGAGATCAAGGGCCGCAACGCCTATGGCTGGCTGAAGACCGAAAATGGCGTGCACCGCCTGGTGCGCATCTCGCCGTTCGATTCCAATGCGCGCCGGCATACGTCTTTTGCCAGTGTCACCGTCTATCCGGTGGTCGATGATCGCATCAACATCGATATCAAGGAATCCGATGTGCGGGTCGATACTATGCGCGCGGGTGGCGCCGGCGGTCAGCACGTCAACAAGACTGAATCCGCGATACGGCTAACCCACATTCCAACCAACATCGCAGTGGTGTGCCAGAATGATCGCTCGCAGCACCGCAATCGCGCGCAGGCGTGGCAGATGCTGCGCGCGAAATTGTACGAGCGCGAATTGGAGAAGCGCGAGGAAAAAGCCGCGGCCGAGCAGGCCGCCAAAACCGATATCGGCTGGGGCCACCAGATCCGCTCTTACGTGCTGCAGCCCTACCAGATGGTCAAGGACCTGCGCACCGGCGTTTCAACATCGAACACTGCAGCGGTGCTCGACGGCGACATCGACCAGTTCACGCAAGCCGCGCTGGCGCAAAAAGCCTTCGGCACGGCTCCGAAGCACGTCGAGGATGTGGAGTAAGGCATCGGCGACTGTTTCAGCTCGCCGCGCAAGCTGATCCGTGAAAACTAACCGCCGAAAATCCGCTCGCCGGCATCGAGAAATTTCTGCGGATCGACGGCTTCGCCTTTGACGCGAACTTCGTAATGCAAGTGCGGTCCGGTCGAACGGCCGGTCGAGCCGAGTTTGCCGACGGTCTGGCCGCCGCGCACCGTGTCGCCGACATCGACATCGATTTCCGACAAATGCCCATATCGGGTGGCGACGCCATTGCCGTGTTCGATCTCCACCATCTTGCCGTAGCCGCCGCTCCAGCCGGCGATCGTGACAGTGCCGCTGGCGGTGGCGTGGATCGGATCGCCGGCGTCGCCGCGGAAATCGATGCCGGTATGCATCGCCGCTTCATGGACAAAGGGATCGGTGCGAATGCCGAATGGCGAACTTTGGTAGATGTCGCCGGTCATCGGCTTGCGCAGCGGCACCTTCAACAATGTGTTGTTTAAGGCGCTGGCGTCGGCGCGGGCGATGTTGATGCGAAGGAGTGCGCGGCCAAATGCCTGGTCGTTCGACGCTACTTTCACCGGCACGAACGGGCCGCCGCTTCCGGGAGCCGTAGCATCTGGCTTAAGCCCGAGCTGGGCGAGCGCGCCGCGGATCTGGCGCGCCTTATTTTCGTAACGATCCTGCATCTGGCTCAGCGCTAGCGCCTGCCGGTGCTCCACGCGATCGAGCGATGCTTCCAGGCGCCCAAGAAAGGCGCCAATGCTCGACTGCTTGCCGCGGTCGCTGCGCGACGAACCCGCGGCCGGTTCGATGACCGGTTTCGCCGGCTTGATCGAGCCGGTGGTCGCCGGGTCGATGCCGCCGCCTAAAGCGGTGGCGCGCGATTCCAGCAAGCTTTGGCGGTGCATCAGCTCGTCGAGCTTTTGTTCGAATTGTTCCTGGTCAAGCAGCTGCCGGCTCGTCGTGCGATCAATCTGGGCGCGCATTTCGGCAATGCGATCCTCATAGGCAAATTGCTGCTCGGCCTGGCGCGCGATCAGGCTGCGGAGCACGTCGTCGCGAAACGCGAGATAGGTCGCGGAGGTGAGCGACCAGGCCGCCATGATCACGACCGTGCCGACCGCGATCCAGAATGCTACCGGTCCGAATCTGACTTGCTTGCCGGCATGCCCGATCGTGTAGGCGCTGCCGCCGGCGCGGCCGGGCACTTCGGCATAGTCGTGCGGATCGGCGCCGCGTGTTGAGTGCTTGGTCGCCTGCTTTGCCGCTTCCTTGGTTGGCTCCTTGGCCGAGCGCAAGGTGCGGACCGTTCCGGCAAATTGAGGCGAATGTTGAAATGCCGCGGTCTGATGCGACCGAGCCGTCCGCTGCGACATTGCTTGCCGTCCCCGCGCAAACCGGGAGCGGAGTTGAAGCAATTAAGGTTAACAATTTGGAAATTGCGCCGGCGATTTTGCTGGGATTTGGCAGCTTAGGTTAACGGTTTCGCACATCCATGGCTCAAAGAGCTTGTCTCAAAGAGCTTGGAGAGCTTTGGCGGCTTCAAGGATCTGCTGCGCGTGCCAGGCGACTGACAGCTTCCGACTGACATCTTCGGCCGCACACGCGATGCGCTGGTCCGGCCCGATCAGGAATGTGGCGCGGACAGTCCCGCGACCTGTATCGGCGCGTGGCCAAAAATAAAGAACGAGTTTGCGTCCGGCAAAATTAGCGAGCGAAACGGGTCGACACGCCGTTGCGCGTCAGTTTGAAGCCCGCGCCTTAGTGCCGGGACTAGGGACCCTAACCCTCCGTGGCGCCTGCTTTACTGGCCCTGGTACGGCCGCTTGGAACCGACCGCGGGGCTTGCCTCGGCCATACGCCTTCCTTTCGACGCTTTCACGTCAGAATTCTTGACCTTCCGAATACGCCCGCCGGCAGGGGTGGCCGACCGCGGAGCGTTAATCCTAGCGCTGTAATATCGTGTGATGACGCCACGGACGAGGGGACGCCCGAGCGGGCATGGCGAAACAAGATAGGCAGATCGGACCGTCCCCGCGATGGGGTGACACCGCCGTTCATCCGCGGCGCCGGGGCAGCCTTGCCGTGGCCCATCGCGGCGGGCGCTGGGGCGACGGCCGTTATCTAGCCGCTTATCGCCGCCTGTTGGCGCGCCACCGGCTGCTCATCAAGCGTGTAGTAATTGGCTGCGGCGCCCTGGTCGGACTACTGGTGCTTGGTTGTGCGGGACTATGGTGGCGGCTCGCTACCGGACCCATCCAGCTCGATGCTTTTACCCCCTGGCTCGTCGCCGCGATCGAGGAGAATTTCGGCAGCCGCGAGCGCGTAGAAGTCGGCGGCACGCAGATCGAGCGCACCGCAAATGGCGGCGCGGCCGTGCGAGTGCGCGACATTATAGTGCGCGATCTGGACGGCACGGTGGTCGCGAGCGCGCCAAAAGCGGAAATCCGTGTCTCCGGCTTGAGCCTGTTCAGCGGACACATGCGCGCCGAAAGCCTCAGCCTGGTCGGCGCCGAACTTGCGGTGCGCATCGAGCAGGACGGCAATGTGACCGTGTTCGCCGCCGGTGCTGACAAACATCCGATTGCCACAGCAACCGCACCTTTGCCGCTTGCAATGCCGGGGAATCAGCAGCAGCAGGCGGCACAAGACACGCGTGCGTCCGACAAGGCGTCCGCCGTTGCGACACCGACGCCCAATGCCTCGTCGGCGCGAACGGCGCCGCCGCATCCGGCTGCCGACAGCATCGCGGCCATCCTGGCGTGGCTCGACGGCATCGGCCAATCCGGCCTCGACGGGCATGACTTGCGCGAGCTCGGATTAAAGGACGGCACTCTGACAGTCGACGACGAGCGCACCGGCAAAAGGTGGAGCTTTCAGAACATCTCGGTGAGCGTCGAACGGCCGCACGGTGGCGGCATGCTCGTCACTATAGGGTCGGAAAACCCGCAACATCCTTGGGGACTGACCGCCTCGATCAAGCCGACGACGAATGGCTATCGCAGCATTGCGCTCGAAGCCCGTCAAGTGGCGGCCAGCGATCTTTTGCTTGCTTCGAGGTTCGGCGACGGCACGCTGCAAGCGGATATGCCGCTTTCGGCAAGCTTGCGCGGCGAGATCGGTCCCAATGGCGTGCCGCAGACATTGGTCGGCCGCATTGTCGCCGATGCCGGCTCGATCAATGATGGCGATAGCAGCGACGGACGCCTCGATATTGATCGCGCCGAGTTCAAGATCAATTGGGACGCCACGAGCCGGTCCCTCGAAGTACCGTTCCACATTCTTTCGGGCAATAATCGCTTAACGCTGCTCGCGCAGGTCGAAGCGCCGGCGCAGCCGCAAGGTTCTTGGGCGTTCAAGATCGGCGGCGGCAGCGCCGTGCTGAATTCGCCGAATGCCCAAGGAAACATCCAAGGCAACATCCAAGGCAGCACTGGCAGTACTGGCAGCACCCAGGGCGAGCCGCTCATTCTCAACCGCATCACGGTGATTGGCCGTTTCGATCCGATCAGCAAACGGCTGACAATCAATCACGGCGATCTCGGCAACCCGGATCTGGGCATCGCCATGTCCGGCACTGCCGATTATGCCGGCGGCAATCTTCGGCTTGCGACCGGCATCGCGGCGACGCGGATGACGTCCGACACGCTGAAAAAGCTCTGGCCGGCTTTCGTTGCGCCCAAGGTGCGCGACTGGTTCAACGAACACCTCGCGGCCGGCAATGTCGAGCGGCTCACAATTGCGGTGAATGCTCCCTACGAGACGCTCAAGGCCAGTGGACCGCCGCTGCCGGACGACGGATTGACCATCGATGCGCTGGCGACCAATTGCGTGCTCCGCCCGGTCGCCGGATTACCTGCGCTCCATGACGCCGACCTCACCGTTCACATCGTCGGCCGCAATGCGCAGATCGCCGTCGGCAAAGCCGTCGCGGACATGCCGTCCGGGCGTAAGCTTGTGCTGTCCTCCGGGCTGTTCGAAGTCCCCGATACCGCGCCCCGGCAACCGCCGGCGCGAGTGCATTTCAAACTCGACGGCCCGGTGCCGGCCGCCGCCGAATTGGTGATGATGGATCGGCTGCGCGAGGCGTCGGGCACGCCATTCGATCCGGCGACGACCCGGGGCACGATCAGCGCGCTGGTCGCGCTCACGATGCCGCTCAAGCCCGATCTGCCGCCGGGATCGACCAATTATGCGATCACCGTCGATGCACTGAACTTTTCCGCCGATCGGATGATCATGGGGCAGAAGGTCGAATCCGCCGATCTGAAAATCAGCGCCAACAATCAGGGCTTCGCACTCAAAGGCGACGTCAAGATTGGCGGAGCGCCGGCGAGCCTGGAATATCGCAAGCTACGCGGCGACGATGCCGCCGATGTTCATATTCAAGCCATGCTCGACGAGACGGCGCGCAATAATCTCACGCTTGATCCCTCTGGCGCGATCGGCGGCGCTATTCCCATCGAACTTACCGGTCGCATCGGCACCGCCTCGGAGCGCGACGGCCGGTTCGCCGTCCAGGCCGACCTGACGCCGGCGCAAATCGATGGTTTCCTGCCGGGCTGGGTCAAGCAGGCCGGCAAGCCGGCCCGCGCCACGTTCACGCTGCTGACCAAGCCGCAGTCGATCCGGATTGAGGATCTCTGGATCGAGGGCGCCGGCGGCGGGGTGAAGGGCGTCGTCGACCTCGACAATTCGGGCGATGTGCTGGCCGCGAGCTTCCCGTCCTACGGCTTCTCCGATGGCGATCGCGCCAGTCTCAAGATCGATCGTCTGTCGGACGGTACGCTGCGCGCGATCATGCGCGGCGACGCCTATGATGGTCGCGGTCTACTCAAGACCCTGGCCGCGCCCGTCAAAACGCCGCCCAAACGACCGCCGGCCGATGTCGACCTCGACATGAAGCTCGGCGCGGTGCTCGGCCATAATGGCGAGGCGTTGCGCGGCCTCGAACTGAAAATGTCGCGGCGCAATGGCGAGATCCGCAGCCTCGGGCTGATGGCCAAAATCGGGCGCAGCGGCACGCTTACCGGCGAGCTGCGCGGGCGGCCCGGCGGACGACAAGTTGTCCAGCTTGAATCGACCGACGCCGGCGCGCTGTTTCGCTTCGCCGATGTCTATTCGCGCATGAACGGCGGGCAGGTGACGACCGTGATGGACGCGCCTTCAACCGGCAATCCGGTCCAGCTCGGCACCGTGACCGTGCGCAATTTCGCCGTGCACGATGAATCGCAGCTTGAGCGCGCGGTCGCCAACGGCAACCAGGCCCAACGCAACAGGGAAATGGCGTTCTCCGGCATGAAGATCGACTTCACGCGGGCGCCCGGCCGCATCGCCTTGCGTGACGGCGTCGTGCGCGGGCCGGTGCTCGGCGGCACGATCGACGGTGTGATCAATTACGCCGACGATGAGGTGCATTTGCGCGGTACGCTTATTCCGCTTTACGGCGCCAATAATCTGCTCGGCCAATTGCCGATCGTGGGACTGTTCCTGGGCGGCGAGAAGGAAGGGCTGGTCGGCGTCACTTACGAGGTTGTCGGCAAACCTGCGGGTCCGGTGCTGCACGTCAACCCGCTTTCGGCTTTGGCGCCGGGGCTATTGCGCAAGGTGTTCGAGTTTCCGGCCAACAATCCCTACGTACCGCCGTCAAATGACGAGAGCCCGACCTTCGACGACAACACTGCCACGACGAACGTGCGTTAGGAAATAAACGGCCGCTGTGCGCGATCCGTCATCCTGAGGTGCGAGCAAAGCGAGCCTCGAAGGATGAACGGCCGAGGCGTCGTCCTTCGAGGCTCGGCGCTACGCGCCGAGCACCTCAGGGTGACGAAGAATTGTGCCAATCACACGACTTTCAGCAAAACATGGCGCTTGCGGCCGAGCGAAAGCTTCACGACGCCCTGCGCCGTGAGCTCAGCCTCGCCGATGCTTGCCTTTTCATTGGTGACGCGCTGGTCGTTGACCATGATGGCATTGTTGGCGATGGCGCGGCGGACTTCGCCATTCGAACTCGCCAAGCCGGCGCGAACGAACGCGGTGAGGACACTGATGCCCTTTTTCAATTCGGCGCGCGGGACTTCGATCGTCGGCAGCGTTGAGCCGAGGCCGCCCTCTTCGAAAGTCGTGCGTGCGGTCGCCGCGGCCTCCTCGGCCGCCGTGCGGCCATGAACCAGCGCGGTCGCTTCAGTCGCCAGGACCTTTTTCGCTTCGTTGATCTCGGCGCCCTTGAGCGCGGCGAGCCGGTCGATCTCGTCGAGCGGCAGCACTGTGAATAATTTCAAGAACCGTGCGACGTCACCGTCTTCGGTGTTGCGCCAATACTGCCAATATTCGTACGGACTGACTTGATCGGCGTTGAGCCAGACCGCGCCGGAAGCGGTCTTGCCCATCTTGGCGCCCGAGGACGTGGTGATGAGCGGTGCGGTCAGCGCGAAGAATTGCGCGTTGTGCAAACGCCGGCCGAGATCGATGCCGCTGACGATATTGCCCCACTGATCCGATCCGCCCATCTGCAGCACGCAGCCGTAACGCCGATAAAGTTCGACGA
Organism: uncultured Xanthobacteraceae bacterium; assembly: GCA_955652195.1. GTDB lineage: Bacteria > Pseudomonadota > Alphaproteobacteria > Rhizobiales > Xanthobacteraceae > BOG-931. The sequence continues at coordinate 13,579 of CATPBC010000045.1, forward strand.
AATCGTAGGCCTGCAAGATCATGTAGTTGAATTCGAGGAACGACAATTCCTGCTGACGCTCGAGCCGCAGCTTCACCGAATCAAACGACAGCATGCGGTTGATCGAGAAATGCCGGCCCACGTCGCGCAGGAAATCGATGTAATTGAGCTTGTTGAGCCAGTCGGCATTGTTCGCCATCACTGCGTCATTTGCCGATTTTTCCGCGGGCCCGTCGCCAAAGCGCAAGAAGCGCGAGAAGATCGCGCGGATGCCTTTGAGATTTTCGTCGATGGCTTGGTCGGAAAGGAGCCGCCGGCTTTCGTCCTTGCCGGATGGATCGCCGACGCGAGTGGTGCCGCCGCCCATCAAGGCGATCGGCCGGTGGCCGGTCTGCTGCAGCCAATAGAGCAGCATGATCGGCAGCAGCGAACCGACATGCAGCGACGGCGCCGTGCAATCGAAGCCGATATAGGCGGTGACGGTCGATGAACTTGCCAGCGCGTCGAGCGCCTGCGGCTCGGAGACCTGCTGGATGAATCCTCGCGTGGCGAGCACGTTGAGGAAATCGGACTTGTAGGTGTTCATCGCGACCTTATTTGCGCATGATCTTACCCGAAAGCCGGTACCCACTTTTCGGGATCGTGCACCTTGCTATGCTGGCGCCCAACGACGTGGTGATGGGCGGCGCGGCAGCGCCGGTTGTGTAACAGGTCCGGCGATTTATGCAAAAGTCGGGGTGATGCAAAAACCTCGATGGCACAGGAGCCTTGATTTGAACGGCTGCGCGGAAGGCGCGTGATGTCCGAGCAAATGGCGTTCGATCTGCCGTCACCCGGCGCTTCGGCCGGCGCTTCGGTCTTGGCGATCGGGCTGATGAGCGGGACCTCGCAGGACGGCGTCGATGTGGCGCTGATCGACAGCGACGGCGAACGTATCGCGCAGCTCGGCGCGACGGCCTGCCGACCCTATAGCAAAACGGAACGCACTCTGTTGCGCCGCGCCACCGCGGCCGCCGCCAATCTGAGCGAACGTAGTGCGCGGCCCGGCGTCGTCGCTAAGGCCGAACGGCTCATCAACGATGCGCATGCCGAAGCGGTGGAATCGTTTCTGGTCGCCAACGGCTTGCAGCGCGGTGAGGTGGCGGTGATCGGCTTCCATGGCCAGACGCTGCTGCACCGCCCCGAACAGCGATTGACGCTGCAGATCGGCGATGGCCGCGCGCTGGCGGCGCGACTTGGAATTCCGGCGGTCTATGATTTTCGCGCCGCCGATGTGGCAGCGGGCGGGCAGGGCGCGCCGCTGGCGCCGGTCTTCCATCGGGCGCTGGTGCGGCGATTGCAGCACGCGTCGCCGATCGCGGTGCTCAATCTGGGCGGCGTGGCCAACGTGACCTATATCGATGGCGAGGAATTGATCGCTTGCGACACCGGGCCGGGCAACGCTTTGCTTGACGACTTTCTGCGGCTGCGTACCGGCGAGCCGCTCGACACTGACGGTCGCGCCGCAGCAAGCGGCAGTATCGATGAAAAGATGATCGAGCGTTTGCTCGCGCACCCGTTCTTCGCGCTGGCGCCGCCGAAATCGCTCGATCGCAACGCGTTCCGCGGTTGGGTCGGCGACACGCTCGACGGCATCGGCGTCGAAAACGGCGCGGCGACACTTACCGCACTGACGGCGGCGGCGGTGGCGCGCATCGTTCCGTATTTGCCGCGGCCGCCGGCGAGCTGGATCGTCGCCGGCGGCGGCGCCCGCAATCCGACTTTGCTGCGGATGCTTACCGAAAGGCTAGCGCCGGCGCGCGTGGAATCGGCACACGCCGTCGGCTGGTCGATCGATTCACTCGAAGCGCAGGCCTTTGCCTATCTCGCGGTGCGCAGTCTGCGCGGTCTGCCGATCACGTTTCCGACTACAACGGGAGCGCCGCGTCCATTGACCGGAGGCGTGCTGGCAAAGCCGTGATGGCCTCCCCGCCTCACCACCGGGCTTGACCCGGTGGTCCATGTTGAGCGGACGGCCCCCTCATCCCGACCTTCTCCCCGCAAGCGGGGAGAAGGAGGGCGCTAGCGCATCAGTATCAGAACGGGATGTGGCCGCGCGCGGTCCAGGTCCAGATGTGATTGACACTGCCGATGCCGCCGAATTCACCGCCGGCTCCAAGTGCCGCGCCACCCGGGAAGGTGGCCGTGACGCCGCCGGTTGCGCGCGCCGACCAGCCTTGTAACAGCGGCACCGCGGTGAGTGTGGTGGTCTGTGCGTCGTCGCGGGAGAAGTAATAGTCGGCGTAGATTCCGGCATAGGGCGAGAGCGCCACCGAACTCGTCCACACAAACGGATAGATCGCCTTCACGCCCGCGCTGGCCCGGCCGGTCTCGAAGCTGCGCGCCGGCTGGAATGTGCCGAGGCTGTCGGTGTAGGCGTTTTCATGCTCCCACAGCGCAAACACACGCGCCGAGGGCTCGAGCACAAACTTTTGCCAGGGATAAGTTCCGGTCAGCCCGCCTTGCACGAGCCAGCGCGTGCCGAGGAAACTGCCGCTCGCCGTTCCGGAAGTGCCGTTGGCGAGAAGATCCGACCATGCGCCGCCGGCATCGAAGCGGATGTTCGGCGACAGCTTCCAGCCGAGAAAAGCGCCCGCAGTCCAGCCGTCGCCCTTGAGCACGCCGTTGAACGCTTGCGTAGGTAGCGGCGATCGTATGGCCGCCAAGTGTCAGCGCGGTGGTAGAGAAACTCGCCGCCCCGTTGATCAGGTTGACAGTGGTCCCGGATCCTGCATCGATCGAAAATGTCACGTTGCCGGTCGGCGTCGAGCTGCCGCTTCCGGCCACCGTGGCGGTGAAGGTGACCAACTGGCCAATTGTGCTCGGATTGGCGGACGAGGTCACGGTTGTGGTCGTTGCAATCTTGTTGACGTTTTGCGTCAGCGACCCCGAAC
>CATPBC010000046.1 GCA_955652195.1 uncultured Xanthobacteraceae bacterium
CACGCGCGCATGCGCCTTCAAGAACTTGAAATGCTCCAGCATCGGATGGTTCGAAAAGCCGATCTTGCCGTCGATCTTGATGGTTTCGGCCTTGGTCTGCACGCCGTGGAACTGAATGCCGTGATCGGTCGTATAGAAGGTCACGCCCGCAAGTCCGCGAAAGAAATCGAAATGCCACCACGACCGACGAAACTCGCCGTCGGTGGCGAGCTTGAGCCCGATCTGCTGTTGTTTCTTGATCGCGTTTTCGATCTCGCGATCTTCGACCGCGCGCAGCGCCGCGGCCGTGATCTCGTTGCGCTCGCGGTTGGCGCGCGCCTCCTTGAGTGCAGGCGGCCGCAACAGGCTGCCGACGTGATCGGCGCGGAAAGGCGGGGTGGCGCGCTGCATGTCTCGTCCTCTCCGTGATTTTGTCGGGAGCGGCACGATTTAAGGCCGGCCGCGCGCGTGTGTAAATCCGGTTGCGCCTAAGGCTTGCATCCAAGGCCCAAGGCTTGCACCCAAGGCTTGCAGCCAAGCCTCGCGGCGTTGACACTCGCGCTGGGGCCTGAGGAGAAAACGATGCATCCGGTGCTGCGGCTGTGCGAGGACGTGCTGTCGAACGACGGTGCGATGGAATTGCCGGCGCTGCCGCGGATGATCTTTGTCGTGCATGGCTCGATTACGGTCGGCGACCGTATTTTGCGCGACGAGGAGACATTCGCCGGCGAGGGCGCCGTCCTGCTCAAAGCCGGAAGTGCCGGCGCGATGCTGTGGCGCTGGGAATTCATTACCCACGAGGCGGACTTCGGCAGACCGCCGCCGGGCCAAGGGATGATTTCCCACGAGAAGCTCGCGGCAGCGCTTGCGACCGTTCCAGACGGCGCGCTGCTGTTGCGCGGCGACAGCGTCGCCTTTCCGCCGGGCGGCTGCGCTTATCTGCACCGGCATCAGGGACCCGGCATCCGCTGTCTCATCGAAGGCGGCATCCGCATCGATACCCACGGCCGCTCCACCTCATACGGTCCCGGCGGCGCGTGGTACGAAACCGGCCCGGACGGCGTGTTCGCACAGGCCGCGGAGCGCCCGACGCGCTTCGTTCGCGTCATGATCTTGCCGCGTGCTTATCTCGGCAAAAGTTCGGTCGAATATCTCAACGAAGCCGACAAGGCCAAGCCGAAGTCGCAGAGCTATAAGATCTTTGTCGATATGCCGTTCAGCAATCAGGGATCAGCCTCTTGATTCCTGATACCTGCTTCCTGATCCCTGTCACACCGGCTTGTAATTGCGGTCGACCGGCACGTCGATCAAAAGCGGCGCGTCGCTCTTTATTCCTTGCGCGATGAGATCGGTGACCTCGTGCACGGTTTTCGCGCGTTCGGCGGCGACGCCAAGCGAGCGCGCCAGACCGACATAATCGATGGCCGGATCGGTGAGCTCCATGCCAACGAAGCGATCGACCTGAGCCGCGAGCCCGCGCTGCGCGTGCAGCCGCTGCTTGAGGATGCGGTACGAACTGTTGTTGAAAATGACGAACACCGCGGCGATGCGCTCGTGCGCCGCGGTCCATAGCGCCTGACAGGTGTACATGGCGCTGCCGTCGCCAATGAGCGCCACCACCGGCCGCTCCGGCAAAGCGAGCTTGACGCCGAGCGCCGCCGGCAAGCCCCAGCCGATGCCGCCGCCGCGCAAGCCATAAAAGCTCTGCGGATCGTCGCTGCGAATGAGCGAGCGGATGCCGGCCCCCGAGGAAATGGTCTCATCGATCACGACCGCGTCCTTCGGCAGCGTCTCGCCGATGGCATGTAAGAGCGACAGCGGCTGCACTGGCGTGCGGCCCGCCATCTCGCGCGCCTTGGTCTTGAGCGCCTCGCGTTCCGCCAGCGTCGCCGTCTTGGCCGCGTCGAGCCGCTCGCGCGCTGCGCCGCGCGCGCCGCTCGACATGGCTTTGCGCACGGCGTCGGTGATGTCGGGCAGGGTGGTTTTCGGATCGCCGAGGATCGCAACCTGCGGCGGATAATTTTTGCCAAGCTCCCACGGATCGGTGTCGAGATGGATCAGCGTCAGGCCGTTTGGCATCGGTTCGATGTCGGACGGCAACGATAAGGTGAACAGATCGCCGCCGACCGAGAACAGCACGTCATATTGTTCGAGGACTTGGCGGATCGGTCCCTGCATGCGCGTCATTGCGCCGCGAAACAGCGGATGCGACGCGGGGAACGAGGCGGTGGAAGGAACAAGCTCGCTATAGACCGGCGCGCCGATCAGTTCGGCGAGCGCGACCAGTTCGGCATGCGCTTTGCTGCGCGCCACCGCATCGCCGGCGATGATGAGCGGCCGCTTGGCCGCCGCCAGGATCGCCGCCGCCTGTTCGACCGCCGCCGGATCGCCGCGCAGCTGCGCCGCCACCCGCGTCGGCGCCAACAGATCGAGTTCGGCCTCGGCTTTGAGAATATCGCCGGGCAGCGCCAAAAACACCGGACCGGTCGGCGGCGCCAGCGCGGTTTTTGCCGCGCGATGCACGAGCCGCGGCAGGTCGGCGAGGCGATGCACTTCGGCCGACCATTTCACCAGCGGCCGTGCGATCGGCGGCAGGTCGGCCCACAGGATCGGCTCGGTGGCGTTGAAGTCCTGATCGTGCTGTCCGGCGGTGACCAGGATCGGGCTGCCGGCCTTCTGGGCGTCGTACAGCATACCCATGGCATTGCCGAGCCCGGGCGTGACGTGAAGATTGACCACCGCAAGCTTGCCGGAGGCCTGCGCATAGCCGTCGGCCATGCCGATCACGGTCGCCTCTTGCAGTCCGAGCACGTAGCGCAGCTCGTTCTCGACCGCGAGCGCGTCCATCAGCGGCAATTCGGTGGTGCCGGGATTGCCGAACAGAATTTCCACACCCTCCTGCTTGAGCAGTTCGAGGAAGGCGCGTTTTCCGGACATGAAGGGCAAGTTGGTCTCCCTTGAGCAATCAATGTTAGCGGAAATGATAGCAACTTCATTCGCGCTGGGGCGACCGATTTCGTCATTGCCGGATTTGATCCGGCAATCCATGCCGCGGCAAGGCTGCTTGGATGCGCGGGTCAAGCCCGCGCATGACGACATTACGATGAAGATTTGACGATGAAGACTTGGTGCCGCGGAGAGGATTCGAACCTCCGACCCACGCATTACGAATGCGTTGCTCTACCGGCTGAGCTACCGCGGCGCCTTAAGCGAAATGACTAAGCGCCATTTCGCTTAAGCCTATTGTCTGAGCATGATCTTTTCCGAAAATCGGGTACCACTTTTCGGGATCATGCTTGACGCCAAGGCGTACTAATACCCCAAATGTGTAAACGCAAGCCGACCGCGTG
>CATPBC010000047.1 GCA_955652195.1 uncultured Xanthobacteraceae bacterium
CGGCTTTACCGCGCGCGGGAATCCAGCACCCGAACGCTCACCGCCAATACGGCGGCTCAGCTTCAGCCTTGGCGTGACCATCCTTGCCGACGATGCGGCGAAGCGCGCTAATGCCCCAAACTCAGAGCTTCGAACCGCCATCGACGCGGATGGTGTCGCCGGTGATCCAGCGCGCGTCTTGCGAGGCGAGGAATGCAACAACCGAACCGACATCATCGGGTTGGCCGATCCGCTTGAGCGCCTGCATGCCGAGAACGAAGGACTTGCCCTCGTCGGTCTTGACGAGGTTCGACATGTCCGTGTCGATCACGCCCGGCGCGACCGCATTAACGCGGATGCCGCGCGGCCCGAGCGCCGCCGCAAAGTACTTCACCAGTGTGTCGATCGCGCCTTTCGTGGCCGCATAGGCCGACAGGGTGCCGACGGCGGCGTGCGCGCCGAGCGAAGAGACGAGAATTACGCTGCTGCCCTCACCTAGTATCGGAAGTAACTGCTGCACTAGAAAATACGGCGCGCGGACGTTGACCGCGAAGAGCTTGTCGAAATCCTCGACCGTCGTTTCCTCGATGGTCGCAGCTTTCGAGACCCCTGCATTGGCGACCAGAATGTCGAGGCGATCTCCGATGATGCCGCGGACCTGCCTGGCAAGCTTGCTGGCGCCATCCGATGCGGCAAGGTCCATCGCCACAGCGTCGGCTCGGCCACCGGTTTTGCGTATCTCCGCGACAACAGCGTCGGCTTCATTGGCACCGCGGCTGTAGTGGACGAGAACCTGGGCACCGGCCGCGGCGAGCGCAAGCGCACTGGCGCGGCCCATGCCGCGCGATGCGCCGGTAACGAGAGCAGTTTTGCCAGTCAGAGTAGGCATGATCATCGTCCTTATTGTTGCTGCGGCGGACAGGCGAAGCGGATGCCGTTGGCCTCGACGAAGTGCGTCTGCCCGCTCTCGTGGGAATGAATCATTTCGGTCGCGCCCTTATGTGCCGGTGAAGTCCAACGTGATGGACGTTATGCGTCTAGGAAAAGCGAAGTGTGCCGCACAAACAGCTCGGGATATTGAAACTGCGACCCATGATTGGAATCGGGGTAGATGATTAGCTGCGCATTCGGGATGTTCTGCTCCATGATGAAGGAGTTGATCGTGGGCATGATCACGTCGTTACTGCCGTTCACGACGAGTGTTGGCTGCTTGATCGTCTTCAGATAGCTGTAAGACCCCTCTTGTTGGACGCCCCACTTGTCCATCGCTTCAATCTGGGCGAGAGAAACCTTGTCGTTCACCTCGGGATCACGCCCCTCCTGACGAAGATGCTTGCGTTTCAGGAACTCTTTTCCCGCCGCCTGGCCCGCCTCGGACGGACTGAAGAGGACCGCGAGCCACAGATGCTCGGGCGGATCATAGGCGGCGCCAAAAATCCGCTGTGCTACCTGGGTCAGCGACGCCATTCCCTGGCCGCCACGCGGGCCCGTACCCACTAGGATCAGCTTGCGGACGAGATTGGGCGCCTGCAGCGTGATTTCTTGCGCAACCATGCCGCCAATCGAGAAGCCGAGCACATCCACCTTCTTCAAACCAAGTGCTCGGCTGAAGGCGACCGCGTTGGCGCCCATTTGCTCGAACGTGGTCGGGACCTCGCCTGAGCTGCTGGAGACGCCCGAGTTGTCGAACAAGATCACCTCACGGTCGCGAGCCAGGCCATCTGTCACCGCCGGGTCCCAGTAATCCATGGTGCCCAAGTAGTGCAGGTTGAAGACGATAGGCACGCGGCCGGCCTTGCCGAAGCGGCGATAGGCGAACCGGATTCCGTTCGCCTGGACAAACTGCGTCGGCGCGGTCTGGTGTGAGTGCGTCGTCATGATCGACTCCTTGCGGAAACCCTGATGACGTGAATAGGCGAGCTTTCAGCCAGCGGTCTTGCCGCCGTCGGCAGTCAGAATCTGTCCGGTGACGAGTGAGGCCTGGTAGGATGCAAGGAAGACCGCGGCACGGGCGATCTCGTCCGGTCGCCCGACGCGGCCGAGCGGCACGGTCTTGGTGAGGGCGGCTTTTCGTTCCGCCGTTCCGGTAAAGCGGTTGAGCATGCCGGTCTCGGTCGGACCTGGCGCGACGGCATTGATACGCACGCCGGAGCCGGCCGCTTCGAGCGCCGCGGACTTCGTCAGGCCTTCCACGGCGTGTTTGCTCGCCGCATATACCGAGGCGCCGCGCGCCCCTTCATGCCCGTAGGTCGAGGATATGTTGACGATGCTGCCGTGCGCTTGCGGCTGCATCACGCGCAGCTCATGCTTCATACTCAAAAGCGTGCCGAGCACATTGGTGTCGAAGGTGGCGGCAAAGCTCTCTGCCGTTTGATCCGTGACCGGTCCCGGTTGGCCTTCGGTGCCAGCGGCATTGACAGCGGCGTCGATGCGGCCAAAGCGCGCCATCGTGCGATCGACCAGGTTGCGGACATCGTCCTCGCGGCGCACGTCCGCCGCGATGAATTCCGCTTCGGCACCCATGCCGCGAAGCTCGGCTGCAAGTGCGTTGCCCTCGGGCTCGCGGCGGCCGGAGACGACGATTTGGGCGCCGTCCTTGGCGAAGGCGGCGGCGGTGGCGCGACCGATGCCGGTCAGGGCGCCAGTGATCAAGACGACTGGGTTGCTCATATCTAATCCTCACGATTTGCTCTGCCCTTTCCGGCAGAGCATGGCCGAATGGAAACTCGGCAGCGGCCTAGAGACCGCAGACTGGCCCCACGCGTCCTGCCGCTGGGCATTTACCTAGGTGCCCCTGGCACCCTTGAAAAAGACTTTGTAAGCTGAGGGGCATACCTGACAGATATGGAAGGGCGCCATGGAGCTACGGCACCTTCGCTATTTCGTGGCGGTCGCGGATGCGGGCAGCCTGACGGTCGCGGCCGAGAAGAAGCTGCACACGGCGCAACCTTCGCTGAGCCGCCAAATGCGCGATCTCGAATACGAGGTCGGCGTTCCGCTGATGAATCGAAGCGTGCACGGCATCGAATTGACCGCTGCCGGCCGGGCCTTCCTCGACCATGCACGGTTGGCGCTCACTCAGGCAGAGGCAGCCGCCGAAGCGGCGCGGCGTGCCGCGCAACCTACCAAACCGACTTTCGCCATGGGCTTCCTAACCGGGCAGGAAGTCGATTGGCTGCCTCGGGCGACGGGCGTTCTTCGCGACGAATTGCTCAATATCGAAATCAGGGTTTCGAGCGACCACTCGACAACGCTCGCAGACGACCTGCAGCGTGGGAAGCTTGATATCGCTTTCCTCCGCAGGGAACAGCAACCCGATCTCGAATACAAAATGGTAGCGAAGGAGCCGCTTGTCGTGATGCTGCCGAGCGATCATCCGCTCGCCGAGCACAAGGCCATCGATCCGCACGATCTTGTCGGTGAAACCTTAATCGGCATATCAGAAATCCCGCGCGTCCTCCGTGCTGTAATAGATGCTTATCTGAAGCGAACTGGAATCGAACTCAAGCCGCATCTCGAGATCGATAATTTTGCGATGGCCATTTCTCTGGTTGCCTCGACCCGCGGTGTGGCTTTGCTACCGGTCTCTGCAGAGCATTTCTTGCCGTGGTCTGTCGTCAGCCGTCCCCTGAAAGGCGAGACGCCGACCATCGATTTCGTCATCGGGTATCACAAGGCCAACACGTCCCCAATTCTGAAAACTTTCCTCTCCAAAATTGATGATTTAACCACCCGGATATCGAGCAAGGCTCGGCGAAATCACTGAACGAAGATCGGGCGCTGCGCCACCATGAAAGCACCGCAGACCGGGCAGCGCTGTTCTTCGCTGACCGGACCGCGGAATTTTGCAATCGGCTTTAGCGCGCGCCGAAGTCGATAGCCTGATTGCTTACTGCCGATAGGGCGGCTTGTCGAAGTGCTTCGGCGAAAGCGTGAAGATCTCGACACCGCTCTCAGTCACGCCCACCGAGTGCTCGAACTGGGCTGACAGCGAGCGGTCGCGCGTCACCGCGGTCCAGCCGTCGGACAGAACCTTCACATGCGGCCGACCGAGATTGATCATCGGCTCGACGGTGAAGAACATGCCGGGCTTGAGCACGATGCCCTCGCCTGGACGGCCGATATGCACGACATTCGGCTCGTCGTGAAACAGCCGGCCCACGCCATGGCCGCAAAAATCGCGCACCACACTCATATGCTGAGCTTCGACGTAAGACTGGATGGCGTGGCCGATATCGCCGGTGGTGCCGCCCGGCCTGATCGCGGCGATACCGCGCATCATGCCCTCATAGGTGACTTCGATCAGCCGCTCGGCGCGACGGGGAATCTCGCCGACCGCATACATGCGGCTGGAATCGCCGTGCCATTGCTCGAGAATCAGAGTGACGTCGACATTGACGATGTCGCCCTCGCGCAGCGGCTTGTCGGACGGAATGCCGTGGCAGACCACGTGATTGACCGACGTGCAGGTCGCCTTGCGATAGCCGCGATACATCAAGGTCGCCGGCAGCGCGCCATTATCCATGCCGAATTCATATACGCGACGATCGATATGCTCCGTCGTCACTCCTGGTTTGATTTCGCCAACCAGCATGTCGAGGCATTCGGCCGCAAGCCGCCCGGCCTTGCGCATGCCCGCGAACGCATCGGGACCGTGAATCTTGATCTGCCCGGTTTTGCGCAGCGGCGCGCAGGCTGCATCGACATAAGTCATGGCGTGTCGGACGGCGTCTCGGCTTGCGTGTCGGGATATCGTGGAGGCTAAGGGCTCCAATGTAAGCATCGGCGGCGGCAACGCAAGCGAATGCGGCCGTCGCGTTAATTCACGATCTTGCCGCCCAATTCGTCCTCGATATGGACGCGGATGATATCGTCGAACGAGGCTTCGCCGCGAAACCCGAGCGTCAGCGCGCGGCGCGGATCGAACCGTCGCGGCCAGCCCGCAACGATGCGGGCGACAAGCGGGTCGGGCTGGCGGCGAATGCGGGCCGCCACCTTGTCGCCGCCGATCCGGCGCAAGGCGGCGATCTGCTCGGCGACCGTGCAGCATACGCCGGGCATCGTGAGATTGACGCGCGGGCCGAGCTTGCCGGCATCGAGGCCTGCGGCATGGACAAGGAATCCGACAGCGGCGCGCGGACTGGCGTGCCAATGCAGCACGCTGTCCTCGACCGGCAGCACCGCTTCCTGTCCGGCGAGCGGTTCGCGAATGATCGACGAAAAGAAACCGGAGGCCGCTTTGTTCGGCCGGCCGGGCCGCACCACGATGCTCGGCAGCCGAATGCCAATGCCATCGACAAAGCCGCGCCGCGTATAATCGGCGAGCAGGAGCTCGACGATGGCTTTTTGTGTGCCGTACGAGGTCAATGGCGTGAGATGAAAATCATCGGCGATTGCGTCGGAGAACGGCGCGCCGAAAACCGCGATCGACGAGGTGAAGACGAGCCGCGGGCGATAGCCATCGCCGATCGCGCGTATAGCTTCGAGCAGCGCGCGCGAACCGTCGAGATTGATGCGCATCCCTTTCTCGAAATCGAGTTCGGCTTCGGCAGAAACCACGGCGGCGAGATGAAAAATCACGTCGGGCCTGGCGCCGATGATCCCACGCACTGCCGCCGAATCAGCGATGTCGGCAGCGACGGACTCGACCGTGCCGCCGAACTTGTCCGGCTTTGCCGGCGCGTTCACATCGACGAGGGTGAGTTTGCCGATCGGCCGGCCATTAAGCGCGCCGTCATCAACCAGCCGCGCCGTCAACTTGCGCCCGATCATGCCGGCGGCGCCGATAACCAGAATGTCCATTGTCCCAGCCAGTTTCGCGTGTCTTACAACGGCGACTTACAGCGTGTCTTATAACGCCATGCCGCCGTCGACGAGGTGCGGCTGCCCGGTAATGTAACTTGCCTCGTCGCTGGCGAGAAAGAGGGCGAGTGCGGCCACCTCGTGCGCGGTGCCGAGCCGTCCCATTGGCTGGCGATCGACAAAGGACTGCCGCACCGCGTCAAGCGAGCGCCCGGTTTCCTTCGACAGTGTGGCGATGCGGTCTTCCAGCGACGGCGATTCGATCGTGCCGGGGCAAATCGCGTTGCAGCGAATGCCTTGTTTGATGAAATCGGCGGCGACCGCCTTGGTCAGGCCGATAACCGCCGCCTTAGTCGCGCCGTAGACGTAACGGTTCGGAACGCCGCGGATCGAGGACACCGCCGAGGAAATATTCACGATCGAGCCGGATTTTTTCTGCAGCATTCCGGGAAGAAAGGCCTTAATGGTGCGGTGCATGGATTTGACGTTGAGGTCGAACGAAAAATCCCAGTCCTTATCGCCGCAATCGAGAATGTTGCCGTTATGCACATAGCCGGCGCAGTTCACCAGAATATCCAGTGCGCCGAATTCGCTGCCGACCATCTTGGCCACCGCGTCGACATTGTCCTGCGCCCGCACGTCGAGCTTGAGCCGCTTCGCTGCCTTAACATCGTGGACCTTGTCTTCGGCGACATCGGTGGCGATGACTTTGCCGCCTTCCTTGCCGAAGGCCTCGGCGATGGCGCGGCCGATGCCCTGCCCCGCTGCGGTGACCAGCGCGACTTTACCGTCCAACCTGTTGCTCATCCTGTCCTCCTGCGGCGTTCAACGCTGCGAGGCTGAGTTTTTGCACGCCATCGGCGTCGAAATTATCGGGCTCCAGCCAGCGTTCGAAATTGCGCTTGCGCACCGGCCACTCGCCATCGAGCATCGAAAACCAGGCATCGTCGCGATTGCGGCTTTGGCGATCATGTTCTGGCGAAAGGTGCCCTCGTAGACGAAACCATAACGCAGCGCCGCCCGGCGCGATGGGGCGTTAAACGAATCGCATTTCCATTCATAACGGCGATAGCCAAGCGTCTCGAACGCGTAACGCGCCAAGAGATACTGGGTTTCGGTGCCGAGTGGGGTGCGCTGCAAGGCCGGTGAATAGAGCACATGGCCCACTTCGATCACCCGCATCGGCGGGTTTATTCGCATTAGCGTGACATAACCGACGGCGCGATCCTGTCGATCGATAATCGCATAGGCATAGGGATCGTCGGCCGCCGCGCGCCTGGCGATGCAGGCGGAAAATTCCGCCGCTTCGGCGAACGGTCCGTCCGCGCCGATGTAGGTCCAGACCTGATCGTGCCCGGCAAAGACCTTCCACAGATCGGACCAATGGTCGGGACGCAGTTTTTCCAGCCGGCCATAGCGCCCCTTCAGCGTCACCGGGCCGGGACGCGGCGCCGGCCCGGTTTTGTCGACGGGCAACCCGACCGGTTGACCGGTTATCGGGTGGGGTTCGGATGTGGTCACGGCGACGCGTCCTTTTTCCGATCCGCGCTGAAAAACTTGTTCAGTTCGGGATTGCTGATCATGCTGGCGAAGCCGTCGAACTTGCCGTCGCGCGCGATTTCCGTCGCGACCTGGATGAAGGCGTGCATCGCGACACGGGCGAGCGAACCGCCCACGCTGATCCGGCGCACGCCCATCGCCGCAAGATCGTCGACCGTGAAGCCGAAGGCGCCGCTGTTGAGGAAATTGACCGGTTTCGGCGCCACTGCTTTCACCACCGCTTCGATCTGTTCGCGCGTCTTGATGCCAGGCGCATAGAGACAATCCGCGCCGGCATCCTTATAGGCGCGCAGCCGGCGAATGACGTCGTCGAGATCGGGAACGCCGCGGATGAAGCCTTCGGCCCGCCCCGTGAACACGACGTCGCCGCCGGCGCGATCGATCGCTGCGCGCGCGGTTTTTACCCGCGCGACCGCGACATCGAGCGGATAAAGCGGGACGCTGCCATCGTTGGGCGAGTCTTCAATCGACAAGCCGGCAACGCCGGTCGCGACGCAGCGCGTCACATTTTCAGCAAGGCCGTCGAGATCGTCGGCCAGCCCGTCTTCGAAATCCGCATTCAGCGGCACATCGGTGGCTGCCGCGAGCTCGCCGAAATGGGCAAGCACGGCGTCTCGGCCGAGCGCGCCGTCGGCATAGCCCTGCGAATGCGCATAGCCCGAACTCGTCGTCGCCAGCGCGTTGAACCCCAAGCCTTGCAGGTAACGCGCGCTGCCGACATTCCACGGATTGGGAATGACGAAGCAGCCGCTTTCGTGGAGCTTCCGGAAAGTTCTGCGTTTCTCCGCGGTCGATGGACGAGCCATGGTGGCCTCATTGCGGTTGACGGACGGGCAATCTGCCACGGGCCCGGGAGCAATGACTACCGGGGGACGCGCTAGCGCCCAATGCGAGTTTAGTGGTTATCCCGCGGCACCGATTTTTGCGCGACGCGCTGATATTTCACCGCCGGTTGCAAGACCATGCCGCTGCCGAGCTGATCGACCATGCCGCGTTGGATTTCCTGCCACGGCGTCTGGCTGGGCGGGTAATGGTAGCCGCCATTCTTTTCCAAAGCCGCGCGGCGCGCTGCCAATTCATTCGCTGAAATGAGGATATCGGCGCTGCCTTTGTTGAGGTCGATGCGCACCCGATCGCC
>CATPBC010000048.1 GCA_955652195.1 uncultured Xanthobacteraceae bacterium
CGCCAACGTCAAGCAGTCGAACGGTGTAATCCACGTTGTCGATCACGTTCTGCTGCCGAAGTGATCATTGCGGGCGGCGCATCTTTGGATGCGCCGCCTAACGCAGAGGCGGTGTGTAGGATCATTTTGTCGCACATCTGCAGCGCCGGCAGCGCATTCACGCGCTTCCGGCGTTTTCGTGGCTGTTGTTCGTGCCTCTTGGAAGATTAGCTAAATTTAAATTTAACATTGCGCGTGTGGAACGGGCGCTCGCTCGCGGCTATATCTCCGCAGAACACCTCTCGTCCCCTCCAATCCCCCATCCGTTGGCAGAATATCGGTGAGCCGTATGACGCGCGATTCAAATTATTTGCACAAAGTGGCCACAAAGGTCCCCGAAGTCACGCTGGTCTTTTGGATCATCAAAATAGCAGCCACCACGCTCGGTGAGACCGGCGGCGACTCCGTAACGATGACATTGAACTGGGGCTATTTGAGTGGAACGGCGATATTCGCGGCGGCGCTGGTTGTGCTCGTTATTCTGCAAATCGTCGCCGAGCGATTCAACCCGTTCCTTTACTGGGCTGCCATCGTCGCCTCGACAACGTTCGGTACGACCATGGCCGATTTTGCCGATCGTTCTTTGGGCATCGGCTATACTGGCGGATCGGCGATCTTGCTTGGTTTGGTGCTTGCAACGCTTGCGCTGTGGCGCTGGTCGCTCGGCTCTATTTCGGTGGAAACAGTCGCCACGCCAAAGGCCGAAGCTTTCTATTGGGCGGCGATCACATTCTCGCAAACATTAGGAACCGCGCTTGGCGACTGGATGGCCGATACGACCGGGCTGGGCTATGGCGGCGGCGCCGTGATTTTTGGAATCGGTCTCGCGATTCTGACGATCCTTTACTTCCGGACCGACGTGTCGCGAGTCCTGTTGTTCTGGATGGCATTTATTTTGACTAGACCGCTCGGAGCCACAGTGGGAGATTTCCTCGACAAGCCGGTTCACGACGGCGGCTTGGCATTCAGCAGGCCTATTGCCTCGGCGATCATTGCCGCTTTCATCGTGTTATGCATCGTGCTTTTGCCGCAGCGCGCCGGCCGGCATCCCGGACAGATCGCCGCCGATTCAGTGTGAACGTAACGCACTGAAAGTGACGCGAGCTTTCACCCCCAAACCTTTTTGGGAGGCGGTTTTTGTGGCTTCGTTCCAGAACGACGTTCCAGACGACGCTATTCCCGCATGCCAGTACATTGATATGATGCAGCGCTTTCTTTTTTAATCGAGGCGAACATGTCTCCTGTCGTTGCAGTGATAGCGCCCGGCGCCATGGGCGCCGCGGTTGGCAAAAGATTGTCCGACAACGGTCTTATGGTGCTCACCTCGCTCGACGGCCGCAGCGAAGAGACCCGCGCACGCGCCAAGGCGGCGGGCATGACGGCAGCCAAAGACGGCGACATCGCGCGTGCCGATTTCATTCTCTCCATATTGCCGCCCGGAGATGCGCTGTCGCTCGCGCAGCGCTTTGTTCCGGCGCTGACCGCGAGCAATGCGAAGCCGGTTTATGTCGATTGCAACGCGATCAACCCGAAGACCGTGGATCGCGTAGCGGCGGCGATCGCGCCGAGCGAATGTCCTTTCGTGGATGCCGGAATCATCGGCCAGCCGCCGAAGCCCGGAGATGCCGGGCCGCGCATCTATGCGTCTGGCGCCGCGGCGCCGCGTTTTGCCGCGCTGCGCGATTACGGCCTCGATATCCGTGTCCTTGACGGCGAAATGAGCGCGGCTTCGGCATTGAAAATGTCCTATGCCGGAATCACCAAAGGGACGCAGGCGATCGGCGCCGCGATGATGCTGGCGGCAACGCGCGCCGGCTCCGCTGACGCTTTGATGGCGGAGCTGCAGTTGAGCCAAAAGGAAATGTTGGCCTGGCTCAAGCGGCAACTGACGATGATGCCGCCCAAGGCCTACCGCTGGGTCGCCGAAATGCAGGAGATCGCCGGTTTTGTCGGCGACGATCCTGCCGCGCGCGAGCTTTATGAAGGCGCCGCCGAATTCTACGAGCGCTTCGCCGAGGATTTTGCCGCCGGCAAGAAGGATGCGGCAGCGCTCGCCGCATTTTTGAGCAAAACATCGTCCTAGAATTTCAGAGCTCCCGCTCCTCCGCACGAAAAAGTAGGCCCACCTCACCGCGAAGAGAATTATCCGCGGCTCTGACAATGTCCGCTTCGAAGGCACAGCGGACGTAGGAACTTCGATTTGACCCATAAGCGGAAGCAGTCTGATGTGCCCTGTGCAAGATGTTGGATGCCCCAGGGTACATCAATTTATTTATTAGACTGTGATGGTTCCCGCTCCGCCGTAAAATGCCTGGAAAAGGAGCTGCAACTTATTTACTTCGGTGCGTCGTAGAGAGATGATCCCTTATCGACGACGTGGACTGCCAGATATTTCAAAGGCGTATCGCCAACGACCTTCACTCCCGCATGTGGGACGTCGCGGTGATTGATGGCCGCAGCCCCGGTCGCCAGTTTGATTTGCTTCCCGTCTGGCGCTTCAAGCGTTGCTCCTTGAAGCACATAAAATGCTTCCTCGCCATGATGAATGTGACGGGCGATTGTCTCGCCAGGCTGAGCCTCGACCACAGAGATAATAACCTCCATGTTCGTGCCCGCCACGTCTTCTCGTTTCAACTCCTGCCGGTTTTTCGGATTCAAATCACCCTGAGCAACAGCCAAGCTGACGAATGCGATAGCGGCGACACCAACACCGATCCACGTCCTAAGCGAAATCATGCAGTCCTCCCCATCAAGCCCGGTTACCACGGGTGGAAAACTATAGCCTAAAGGCAACCCTGCACCAGAGAAACGGTTAGTTTTCGATCGCGACTAATTGTAAAGCCCGTTCCATTGGTCGCGACTTCCTGATCTAATTAGCCAAAAAGTTGCGGGCTGCCCAGAATGTTCGCGCAGTTAGGGAGGATCTGATGAAAAAGCTGGTTCAGTCACTGAGCGCGTTGGGATTATCAACCGCGATTATGATCGGGTGCGGACAGAGCTTGCTATATGCCGAGAGCACAAACGATCCAAATGCCGCACCGAATCCTTATCGTATGGAGGAGTTTCGGCTGCAATTGCCCGATGATCGCAAGCTCGGCGCTCCTATCGGAGTGGAAATCGACCATAGCGACGGGAAGACATTGTGGATCTTCGAGCGTTGCGGCGGCGACAGCTGCGCCGGTTCGACAGTCGATCCAGTGATGAAACTAGACGCCAGCGGAAAAATGGTTACGAATTTCGGTGGCGGTCTCACCAATTGGCCGCACGGCTTCTATGTCGATCGGGCCGGCAATGTGTGGATCACAGATGGGCGCGGTGAAAACGGGAAAGGTCATACCGTCATCAAGTTTTCGCCGCAGGGCAAGATCCTGCTAACGCTGGGCAAGCCGGGTCAGGCCGGCAACGCGCCAGGCATGTTCGATACGCCCTCTGATGTGATCACCACACCGAACGGCGACATCTTCGTGGCCGACGGCCACGGCGTCTTCGAGGGCCATCAAACCAATGATCGCATCGTGAAACTGTCGAAAGATGGCACATTCATCACAACTTGGGGGAAACACGGCTCGGCTCCCGGCGAATTTGACGTGCCGCACAGTCTGGCGATGGATTCGGCAGGTCGGCTCTACGTCGGCGATCGTTCCAACAGCCGCATTCAGGTTTTTGATCAAAGCGGGAATTTCATCGCTGAATGGAAACAGTTTGGCCGGCCAAGCAGCGTCTACATCGACAACAACGATACGATCTATGTCGCCGATTCACAGTCCGACGACAAAACCAATGCCGGCTTCAAACAGGGCATTCGGATTGGAAGCGTCAGGGATGGTAAAGTGCTCGCGTTCATTCCCTTGACCGATGCCGCGATCGGATCGTCGGAAGAACTCGCGGCCGATGACCAGGGCAACGTCTTTGCCGGCTTCACTGCGAAGGGAAAAATGGCGGTGAGAAAGTTTGTGAAGAACTGAACGATCGGAACAAAACGCGTTCGAGCGGCCAGTCTGCATTGAGCGTCGCGGTTCACTGCGCTCACAGCGGCCCTTTGTTCACCGTGTAACTGCCGAATGTCTGCCTTTGGCCCATCGCGCCATTAGCAAAATGTCCGTTATTGGTGAGGACCGGACTATGGGCAGCGTAGGCGGGCACCCGATGGAATTTGCGTCACCGGTTCAGCCATCTTCGTGCGAAGCCCAGGATGCCCTGCGGCAGGAAAATGATCATGGCGATGAAGATGAGGCCGAGCGGAATGAGATACGGGAATTGGTCGCCGAAAAAGCGCGACAGCAATTCGCGCAAGAGATGGAAAAATCCGGCGCCAACGATTGGTCCGACCAATGTGCCGATACCGCCCATCACGTTGTAGATGACTGTTTCGCCGGAGGTCAAAAAATAAACGAAATCCGGCGCGGCGAATTCGTTCTGGATGGCGTAGAGCACGCCGGCTAATCCGGCGAACAGGCCGGAAATCATGACCGCGACCATCTTGAAGCTTTCGACCCGGTAACCGATCGCGCGGGTGCGCGGTTCGTTCTCGCGGATCGATTGCAGCACCATGCCGAATGGCGATTGCGTCACCCGGCGCAGGATCAGGTAGGAGCCGGCGACGACCGCGAGCACGAACCAGTGCATCGTGGTGGAGTTAAAGCGTGCATTGTAGAGGAACGGAATCCATAAACGCGGACGGGTGAAAATCAGGCCGTTTTCGCCGCCGGTCACCGCCGTCCAGGTGAAGATGATCACATAAAAGATCTGGCTGAAGATCAGCGTCGTGATGGCAAAATAAATGTCACGCAGCCGCGTGGAAAAGTAGGCAACGAACAAGGCGGCGCCGGCGGCGCCGGCGAGGCCGAACAGAATCGCGAGCCACAAATTAGGCGGACTGACGATCAGCAGCGCACCAGCCGCGCCGTACATGCCAAGGCCGAAAAATGCCGAATGGCCGAATGAAACCATGCCGGTATAGCCGATCAACAAATCGGACGACATCGCCAGAAGTCCCCAGATTAGAATTTCGGTGATCAGGCGACGCCAGAATTCCGGGAGCACCAGCGGCGCCGCGATCAGCGCCGCCATAACCACGCAAAATCCGATCCAGAAAACGGCGGTATGGCCCAATCGTGTCTTGTTGAACGACGATTGATTGACCGAGCTGGTTTTGTCGACCGGTGCGGTGGTCATCGTGGCGTCGCTACAAACAAACCGGTGGGACGAAACAGCAAAGTAAGAATGAGTACGACGAAGGAGACGATCACTGCCCGCGAGGGATCGAGCCAGATGCTGCTGTAGGCCTCAATCAAACTGATGAAGATCGCCGCCGCGATCGAGCCGCCGAAATTCCCCATGCCGCCGACCACAACGACGATGAAGGCTTTGAGCAGCCAATCAAGGCCCATCGTGTGATTGACGCCGACCATCGGGGCGAACAACACGCCGCTTGCCGCCGCCATCGCGGCGCCAATGGCGAATACGCCGGTATAGACCAGAGGCACGGGGATTCCCATGGCTTGCGCCATGACGCGATCCTGCGCGGTGGCTCTGATCCACACGCCGAATCGTCCGTGTTTCAGGTACAGCCAGAAGCTGCCGATAATGGCGGCCGACAGCGCCGCGATCAAAAGGCGGTACCAGGGGTATTGCAGATAAAACAGGGTGAATTGGCCGGTGATCGGCTCGCCGATCCTGCGCGCCACCGGTCCAAAGGCCCACAGCGCATAATTCTGCAATACGAGCGAAATTCCGAAGGTGGCGAGAATGGTGTTCAACGGATCGCGTCCGATCAGCGGCCGCAACGCCACGATCTGCATCGCAGCGCCAAGCAGCGCGACGATCAACGACGCTCCGATCAGCGCCAGCCAGAAGCTCCCGGTCGTCGAGATGATGATGACGCCGACATAGGCGCCGAGCATGAACAGCTCGCCATGCGCGAAATTCACCACGTCCATAATGCCGAAGATCAGC
>CATPBC010000049.1 GCA_955652195.1 uncultured Xanthobacteraceae bacterium
CGGCCGAGCCGGGCTTTGCCGGCGCGTTCTGGTCGATGGTGAAGGTATAGATCTCCGACGAGCCTTAATGATTGACGAACAGGTTTGGCTTGAACGCGGCCTGAAGCGTTTGCAACAGCCCGTCGGTCATCGGCGCGCCGGCAAAGCCGAGCTTGCGCACCGAGCTCACGTCGGTTTGCGCAAACAGCGGGTGATGCACGAGGTCGTGATAGAGCGTCGGCACCAAATAAAGATTGGTCACGCGCTCGGCGCCGATCAGGCACAGCGCCTCGACGGCGTCGAAGCGGCGTAGACAAATAAAAGCGCCGCCAATGAGTGACATCGCCAACAGCGAACGCACTCCCATCGTGTGATAAAGCGGCATGACGCCAAGGGTGCGTTCGCCGCGGCCGTAAAGATTTTGCGCGACATGGGCTAGCGCCGCGGCGCGCTCGGCGCGCTGCCGGCGCGGCACGCCCTTCGGTCGCGCCGTGGTGCCGGAAGTATAGAGCATGACCGACCAGGCTTCCGCGTCGGCGCGCGGCTGCGCACTAGGCGCAGTGCCGGCAGTCAACTTGGCGAAGGAGATCGCTCCCGCCGAAACGGCGTCGAGCGTAATCTGCGGCAGGCTCTGCGCCTGCGCCGATCCGGCCACCGCGGCGGCGGATACCTCCTCATAGACCACCGCTTTGGCCTCGGCGTCTTGCAGATAGAAGTCGAGTTCGCTTGCCGTCGAACGCCAATTCACCGGCGTGATGATCACGCCGGTGAATTGACAGGCCCAGTGCAAGGTCGCGGCTTCCCAGCGATTCTGCAGCACAGTGACGATGTGATCGCCGGCCTTGAGTTCCAGCGAGTCAAGCCCCGCGACGAGCGCGGAGACGCGGCGGTACCATTGCGCATAGGTCAAGCGCACGTCGCCGTCGACGATGGCGAGCGCGTTCGGGTCGCGCGCCACACTGCCGAGAAAACTCAGACCAAGGTCAAGCATGCGACGCAAACCGTTTCGGCATTTTGCCGTGCCTGACCCATCATAGGCTTTTGCCGCGTGCCGACAAACCACCGCAACCCGCGCGGCACGATCATCTCATGCCAGTTCAACGCGAGCCTATGTCACGCCGGCGCGTTCAAATAAGCGCTCTCACTCCCGTGTCGGGAACAGCGCGGCCGGGAAATCCGCCGCCGAGCGGCGCGGGCGCTCGCGCGGCTGATAGTCCGGGTGCGGATTGGGATCCGGCTCGACGGTGCGCCGGTAGAGGTGCCATGTCGCGTGCCCGAGCACCGGCATAACTACAGTCAGGCCGACGAAGAATGGAATCGAGCCGATCACCAGCAAAGCGGCGACGATCAATCCCCACAGCGCCATCGGAATCGGGTTCGCCGCCATCACGCGCAGCGACGTGTACACGGCGACCGCTGCACCGACATCGCGGTCAAGCAGCAACGGAAATGAGATCGCGCTGATCGAAAGCACCAACGCGGCGAACAAAAAGCCAATGCCGGTGCCAACTATGATCAGAGTCCATCCCGGCGTCGTCGTGAGCACGTCGTGGGCGAACTGCGCGATCGATGCGGGCGGTGTGTAGCCGAAGATCGCGATATAGAGGGCCTGGGCGACGACGAGCCAGATCAAGAAAATCGCCATCAACAGCACGCCGAGTGCGATGATCGCGCCGAGCGACGGCGAATGCAGCACGTCCAAGGCGTGGCCCGACGAACTGTCGAGTCCGGCTTCGCGGCGCCGGCTCAGTTCGTAAAGACCGATCGCGGCGAGCGGTCCGATCAACGCAAAACCTGCCGCAATCGGGAATGCCAATGGCAAGAGCGAATTGCCCAGGGTCAAGCCGATCAACAAAATTCCGAGCAGGGGATAAATCACGCAGAGAAAAAGGGCGTGGCTGGGCACTGCGGTAAAATCGTCAATGCCGCGGGCCAGCGCATAACGGAGATCGGACAGCGAGATGCGACGGACGACCAGCTGCGCGGGATTTGCGCCGACAAGGATGTGCGAATAGGCCATTAGCGCTCCTTCCTAAGGTAGGTCGGGCGCGCCACGGGCAGTTTTTTGTTAAAGCAATTGCCCGCAAGCGGCCCGAGCTTATACCGAAGCATGATCATCTTGGTCCGGCAGGTATTCCCGGACGAACCATGCTCGGGCGTGAACCATGCTTCCCTATGCGACGATCATGGCACTTCGTTGCTGAGGATGCATCTATGAACGCGGGCGATGTCGCCAGGTTCAATTCACATTCCGGTGTGCTGGATTGTTCATGGCCCCTTTATGGCTGCGGCGCAAAAGCCGCTCTGCGAGAACTTTGTCATTACAAATTGTGTGCAGCGAATTGGTTGCAACGAAAAGGGCCTCCCGCTTGGAGAAGCCCTTTCCGCCTTGATCACCGCGTTGTCTCATTTCTCTGCTAGTCGCGGTGATTCACGCTACTGAATGTGGCTACCGGTGATGGAAGTGGGCGTGGCCGCCATGCCACCCATGATGCCACCCGCCGCCACCCCAGCCGCCGCCGCCGACCACGATGTCAGGGCCGCCGTAGTAATCGTAGTAGCCGCACGGGTAACCGTAATAGCCGCAGTCATAATAAGCAGGCGCGCCGACTCCAACGCCAAACGGCCCCGCGTAGAATCCGACCTGCGCCATCGCAGGCGCCGCCGCAGCTGCGGTCAACAGTGCCGCTGTGCCGATTCCAAGCGCAAGCTTCTTCATCTTCTCCTCCTGTTTTCGTTGCGCGTCAGAGGGAGAAACGCGAAGCGCCGCAAGCGCGTTCCGCGGCGCACGCTATTTGTCGGGAACTTCCATGAAAAATATTTAACAACAAATTCTGGAACCTGCGCGAACGCTAAGTTCATTCGGCGGCGAGCGGCAAGGCTTCCTGCGGCTGTTGCGGTTCCTCTTTGTCGCCGCGCAACCATGCCTGGAACCGGTCGAGATAAAGATAGATCACCGGCGTGGTGAACAGCGTCAATATTTGGCTCAGTGCGAGCCCGCCGACCATCGAATAGCCGAGCGGTTGGCGCAGCTCGGAACCGGCGCCGTGGCCGATCATCAGCGCGACGCCGCTTAACAGCGCGGTCATCGTTGTCATCACAATCGGCCGGAACCGCAACAAACATGCTTGCCTGATCGCCTCGCGCGGCGGCAGCCCGGCGCGCTCGCGGTTGATCGCGAAATCGACCAGCATGATGCCGTTCTTCTTGACGATGCCGATGAGGAGAATGATGCCGATGATCCCGATCACTGACAGATCGAAACCGCCGATTGACAGCGCCAGCAGTGCTCCAACGCCGGCCGAGGGCAGTGTCGATAAGATCGTCAGCGGATGAATGTAGCTCTCGTAGAGCACACCGAGGATCACATAAACGACGACGAGCGCAGCAGCGATCAGGATCGGCTCGTTCGACAGCGCCGCCTGAAACGCCTGCGCGTTGCCCTGGAAGCTGCCGATCAGCGATTGCGGCATGCCGATTTCGGCAGTGGCTCTGGTAATGGCGTCAACGGCCTGTCCGAGAGCCACCCCCGGCGGCAGATTGAACGTCACGGTGACGGCAGGGAACTGTCCCGAATGCGACACCAGGAGCGGCCCGATGTGAGCGGTATCGACCCGCACCAGGGTCGAGAGCGGGACCAGCTGTCCGTTGCTCGGCGCTTTGATGTAAAGCTCATTGAGCGTTTGCAGCCTGCCCTGCAATTCCGGGAGCACTTCCAGGATGACATAATAGGAATTGTTGGTGAAATATTGCGTCACCTGATCCTGGCCGAAGGCTTCATTGAGCGTACTGTCGATAAGCTGCGGCTGAATGCCGAAACGCGCAGCCGCGTCACGATTGATCGTTATGGTGAGCAGCGGCGCGCTGTTCTGCGCATCGGTGGCCACGTCGGCCAATTGCGGCAGCGTTTTTAGCTTTGCGGTCAGGCGCGGCGCCCAGGTGTCGAGCTCGTGCAGGTCGGGGTCCTGCAACACGTATTGGAATTGGCCGCGGGCGATGCGGCCGCCGACGGTGATGTCCTGCGCCGGCTGCAGGAACAGCCTGACACCCGGCACTTGCGCGAGTTTCGGGCGCAACCGCTCGATGATCTGCGATGCCGAAGCTTCGCGGTCATCGCGAAGCTTCAATCCGATGATGAACCGGCCGGTGTTCTGGGTGTTGCCGTAGCTCGGGCCGAAGAACGATCCGAAGTCGGCGACGTCAGGGTCCTGCGCGATGATGTCGGAGAGCTGGAGCTGGATTTGCCGCATCTTTTTCGGCGAGATGTCCTGACCCGCTTCGGAGATGCCCAAGATCATGCCGATGTCCTGGGTCGGGAAGAAGCCCTTCGGGATCAGCACGAACAGCACGCCGGTGATGGCTACCGTGGCGAAGAATACCATCAGCGTCGCAAATTGGTGCCGCAGCACCATGTCGAGGCCGCGCCGATAGGCGTCGACCACCGCATCGAAGCCGCGTTCTATGACCCGATAAAGCCGGCCGTGTTGCCGGTCATGCTCGCTGACCAGAAACCGCGAGCACAACATCGGCGTCAGCGTCAGCGAAACGACGACTGAAACCACGATGGCCGCAGTGACGGTGATGGCGAATTCGTGGAACAGCCGTCCGACAATGCCGCCCATCAGCAGCAGCGGAATGAAAACTGCAATCAGCGAAATGCTGATCGAAAGTACCGTAAAGCCGATCTCCCGCGCACCCTTGATCGCCGATTGCAGCGGCGTGGTGCCGGCCTCCAGATGCCGGAAGATGTTCTCGACGACGACGATGGCATCGTCCACGACAAATCCGACCGCGATGGTCAGCGCCATCAGCGACAGATTGTCGAGGCTAAACCCGGCCAGATAGATGATCGCCGTGGCGCCGAGCAACGACAACGGCACGGCGGCGCCGGGGATCAGCGTGGCATGCACGCTGCGCAGAAAGAGCAGGATGACGAGCACGACCAACGCGCAGGACAACAGCAAGGTAAATTCGACGTCTTTGACGGAAGCGCGGATGGTCTGGGTGCGATCGACGATAGTGGTCAGATGGATGCCCGGCGGGATCAAGGAATGCATCCGCGCCAGGGAGGTTTTTATATTGTCGACTGTGTCGATGACGTTGGCGCCCGGCTGCTTGAAGACCAAGAGCATGACGGCAGTTTGATGACCATGCAGCGCGCCAAGCGTCACGTCCTGGGGTCCTGAGATCGCCTCACCGAGGTCGCGGACGCGAACCGGCGCCCCGTTGCGATAATCGATGATGACGTCGTTGTAGGCTTCCGGCTCGGTCAATTGATCGTTGGCGGCGATCGTGAAGCTTTGTTGCTGGCCGAGCAGCGTGCCTTTGGCCGCATCGGTCGTGGCGCTAGCGAGCGCATTGCGCACATCGGCGAGCGTCAGCTGACGTGCGGTCAGCTTGGCCGGATCGACCTGCACGCGAATAGCGGGCCGCTGCTGGCCGCCGATGATCACCTGGGCGACGCCGGAAATCTGTGAAATTTGCTGGGCAACGACGTTCTCGGCGAAGTCGTCGACTTTGGTGAGCGGGATCGTGTCCGAATTTGCCGCAACGATCAGGATCGGCGAATCCGCCGGATTGACCTTGCGGTAAGTCGGCGGCGTGGAGAGATTTTTCGGCAGCTGGGCACTGGCGGCGGTGATGGCGGCCTGAACGTCCTGCGCCGCCCCGTCGATGCTGCGATTGAGATCGAATTGCAGCGTGACGACGGTCGAACCCAGCGAACTCACCGAGCTCATTTGCGCCACGCCGGCAATCTGCCCGAACTGTCGCTCCAGCGGAGTGGCGACGGTTGCCGCCATGGTTTCCGGGCTGGCGCCGGGCACGGTAGCGAGGACCTGAATGGTCGGAAAATCGACCTGCGGCAGCGGCGCGACCGGCAACAGCGGGAAGGCGACGATGCCGACCAGCGCCAGAGCGGCCATCAGCAATGACGTGGCGATCGGCCGCCGGATGAATATTTCCGAAAAATTCATCAGGAATTATCCGGCAGCTGCTGCACAGG
Organism: uncultured Xanthobacteraceae bacterium; assembly: GCA_955652195.1. Classification (GTDB taxonomy): domain Bacteria; phylum Pseudomonadota; class Alphaproteobacteria; order Rhizobiales; family Xanthobacteraceae; genus BOG-931. The sequence goes on from CATPBC010000049.1 coordinate 5,984, forward strand.
GCTGGGTGTTTTTTGCGACTTCACCGCGACGCGCGCTCCGGCGTCCAATCGCGATTGCCCCTCGACGACGACGGTTTCGCCGGCATTGAGACCGCTGGTGGCAATGACAATGTCGTCGGTGGTCGTTTGCGCCGCGATCGGCCGCTGCTCGACGGTCTCGTCCGGCTTCACGACCCACACATAATAGCCCTCCGGCCCGCGCTGCAGCGCGATTGCCGGTATCGTGACCGCGTTCTTGCGGGTGGTGATGAGCACGCGGATGTGGACAAATTCGCCCGGCCACAGCCGTTCGTCTTGGTTGGGAAACTCCGCCTTCAACTGGATCGTGCTGGTGGTCTGATCGATTTGATTGTTGATCAAGAGGAGCTTGCCTTCGGCGAGCTGTTTCTGGTCGTCCTGATCGAACGCCAATACCGGTACATCGCCGCGCAGCATCGCTTCGCGCACTGGCCCGAGATCGCTTTGCGGCAGCGTGAAGATCGCCGTGCACGGTTTAATCTGCGTGAGCACAGTCAGTGGACCGACGTCGGTGGTGTGGATGATGTTGCCGATGTCGAGTTGGCGGAAGCCGACGACACCGTCGAAGGGCGCAGTGATGGTTGCATAATTGAGTTGTGTCCGCGCCGCCTCGATAGCCGCTTGATCGGCATCGATGCTGGCCTTGGCTACATCCACCTTGGCCTGTTGCGCGTCGACGTTTTGCTGGCTTTCGTAATTCTTGATCGCAAGAGTCTTGAAGCGCGCCAAGTCTTGTTGCACGTTGATGAGCTGCGCCTCATCCTGGCTCTTTTTCGCTACCGCCTGATCCAGCGCTGCCTTCAGCGGCGCCGGATCGATCTTGGCCAGGACATCGCCTTGATGAACCTCCTGGCCTTGGCGAAAGTCGATCGAGACCAGTTGGCCGTTGACTTGGGCGCGAATGGCAACGGTGTTGAGTGCCTGAATCGTGCCGAGCGCGCCGTAATAAATCGGCACGTCGCGCACCGTCGCCGCGGCGACGGTGACAGGCACCGACGGGCGCGCGGCGGTCTGCGCGGCTTGCGTCGTTGTGTGACGCCAAAAAATGATAACTGCCGCCACGGATGCGAGCGCAATCCCGGCGATAATGAAAAAAACTTGCCGGGAATTCCGCCCGGTCATCGGCGTCCCCAATGGTCTAGTTGATGGGCTAGCTATAGCTTGCTTTCCTAAACGCTTAAACCGCGGATTTATTCCAGTAAATCCGCGCTTTCCGGGTCGGCAAGCCGGCTACATCCGGCCGACTATAGCGGGTTGCGAATGACCGGCGCATTAAAGTTAATTAAGACAGCGCCGCACTTCACGTTAACGTTGCCAATTCAACGCCGCAGTCAAATTCCAGTTCTTGCTGGGTGTGGCCTTGCCGGTCGGTTTGTCCCATTGCGCGACGCGCATGGCGGTTGCGCCGCTCACCCCGTCAGAGCCGCCGGATCAGCGCCGAAATCCCGGCAATGACGGCAAACACGGCAAGCAGGGGAAGCCAGATCAAAGCGGTGCCGATCAGCGCCAGCAGCAACACCCCGCCAAACATGGCGACGATCAGCACGAAGATCGCAAAGCCGAGCGGCCCGATCCGGCTGACATAGATGCGATGCGTGCTGCGGGTCTGTGAGTACCCATAATTCGGCGGCCAAGCCGCGTTGCGGTCCGAGTTGCGGTCAGGCCGGTCCTTGCCCGGCGGAATGATTTCCGGTTCGCGGCGCGGCCGCTCGGGCTGATTTTTATTGCTGGGCATGTCCAATCTTACCGCGCCAACCTCAACGCGCCAAGGTTCGCTCGTGATGATCGTGGAGGAATTTTGCCAATTGCTCGCGCAAACTTTCGTCTTGCTCGCCCTGGTGGCCGAGCACTACCGCATGCTCGAATAGCCGATGCTGCAGCTCTTGTGGCAATTCGCTCCATAAGTCTGCGGCGGCGGTGCCGAGCACCAGGAAATAACGCGCAGGTATGTCGTTGACGACTTGGTCCGAGTGCCGGTTCATTGGCGCACCCATGAGATTGATACTGCAGATTGATACTGCACGCAGCGTTCGGTCACTTGTCTGTCACTCACGGACGAGGCAAATCGCAAGACACGTCGCGAGCCGTGTCCGCAGCCGTCCATAGTGAACGTGCCGGTAACTCAAAACAATGGGCAACGACTTTGTTCCGTTCACCGCCCGCCCGCGGCAGCAGCCGGCGGCGCGTTCACCTGTTCCCGGGCAAAACCCGCGGTCGCTGCATAGCCGCGCACGATCGCTTTGCGCTCGTCATACGAAAGCACCGCATCGATATCGGTAAATCCGTCCGGTGCCCGCTGCTCTACCGCGTCGATGACGCCTTCCGGTCCGCCTGACCGGTTCATCTGCACGATTTGTGCGGTCGCCGGCAGGCGGTCGCGCTCGTAGGCCCATAGCGCCTGCATCGGATGCTCCGCCGCCACCAGATGGTCAGCGAGCGCCCGGGCATCGAGGATCGCCTGCGAGGCACCGTTGGAGCCGACCGGATACATCGGATGTGCGGCATCGCCGAGCAGCGTGACGCGACCAAATGACCAGCGCGGCAGCGGATCGCGATCGCACATCGGATATTCCCAAAATTCCGGTGTCGCCTCGATCAGCGCCTGGGCATCGACATGGCTGATTTCGAAACGGCGAATATGCGGCGCCAGCTCTTCCATCCGGCCCGGCCGCGACCAATCCTCCTTGCGCGGCGGCGGCGTAGAGCCATCGCCGATCTTGGCGACGACGGCCCAATTGGTAAGGCGCAGATCATCGCGCGCGCCTTCGGCGATCGGATAGACCACGAGCTTGGCCGCCATGCCGCCCGCCACGATCATGGAGCGGCCGGTCAGAAAGCGCGGCCAGTCGACAGCGCCGCGCCACAGCATGGCGCCGTTCCAGCGCGCCGGACCTTCGTCCGGATAGAGCGCCTCGCGCACCGCGGAATGGATGCCGTCGGCGCCGACCAGAATATCGCCATGGGCGGTGGCGCGGTGCGCACCGGTGCGATCGAAGAAATAAGCGGTGACGCCGGCTTCGTCCTGGCGGAAGGCGCCGAGCCGATGGCCGGTATGAACGCGGTCGTTGCCGAGCCGCTCGCGCACGGCGTCATGGATGACGCCCTGCAGCCGGCCGCGATGGATGGAAAACTGCGGCACGTCATAACCGGCATCGAGCCCGCGCGGCTCGCGCCAGATCTCCTGACCGAAACGATTGGTATAGAACAGCTCATAGGTGCGGACGGCGACGGCGTCGAGCCGTTGCAAAAGCCCCAGCGCAGCGAGCTCCTTGATCGCATGCGGCAGCGTGTTGATGCCGACCCCGAGTTCACGGATCTGTTCGGACTGCTCGAACACGTCGCAATCGATGCCGCGCGCGTGCAGCATCAGTGCCGTGGTGAGGCCGCCGACCCCGCCGCCTGCGATGATCGCTTTCATGGCTGCTTATTGTGTCAGACTAGGCTACGCGTGCAACCGCTCGGGCGTCCGGCCGCGCTGAATGGATCGCCGGCTCGCAAGTTTTATTTCGCCTATGTGTTATTTCGCCTGGGCCTTAGTTCGCCCGTGTCTTATTCTGCCGGATCATTATTCAGCTTGGACACCGGCTTTGCGGATCACATCGCCCCAGCGCGTTGTCTCTTCC
>CATPBC010000050.1 GCA_955652195.1 uncultured Xanthobacteraceae bacterium
CCAAGCCTGCAGCCGTTGCAGGCTGCGCACGGTTTCATATTTGGAGCGGTCGAATTTCTGCCGGTGCGCGGCGTCGAGCCGCGCTGCGGCGAGCGCCTGTGGGGTGAGCGCGCCTCCTTCACCTCTCCCCTGGCGGGAGAGGTCGGCCGGCAACGGTTGCGTTGCCGGCCGGGTGAGGAGGGGGAGTTGCGCCGCGATATTTGCCCCCTCACCCAGCTCGCCACGCCTTTCCGCCTTCGGCGTCGCGGCGGGCTCGCCACCCTCTCCCGCAGGGGGAGAGGGTGCAGTTGCGCTACTTCCCGCCAGCCTCGCATCGGCCACGATCGCGCCGGCATCGATGCTGGCGAATTCCGCCACGCGCCGCGTCAAGGAATTGAATTCCATCGCCTTGAGGAAAGCGATCAGCAGCTTGTGGTCGGGCTCGTGCACGGCAAGGTCGCCGATCGGCACGTCGAGCTTGACGCGATCGTCGAGCGTGACGAGCTTCTTCGACAATCGCGCCTTCTCGGCATTGTCGATCAAGGCCTGGCGGCGCTTGTCCTGCTTGATCTCGGATGCGCGCTTAAGCAGCGTTTCCAGATCGCCGTATTCACCAATGAGCTGCGCCGCGGTTTTCACGCCGATGCCGGGAACGCCGGGCACATTGTCGGTCGAGTCCCCGATCAGCGCCTGCACCTCGACGACCTTCTCCGGCGGCACGCCGAATTTCTCCACGACTTCGGCGCGGCCGATTTTGCGGTCCTTCATCGTGTCGAACATGATCACGCCGTCGCTGACGAGCTGCATTAGATCCTTATCCGATGACACGATGGTGGCGGTGGCGCCGGCTTCGCAGGCTTCGCGCACATAAGTCGCGATCAGATCGTCGGCCTCAAAGCCTTGCTGTTCCAGGCATGGCAGATCGAACGCCTGCACCGCTTCGCGAATGAGCGGGAATTGCGGGCGCAAATCGTCCGGCGGATCCGGCCGGTGCGCCTTGTAATCGGGATACATTTCGGTGCGGAACGTGCGCTCGGAGAGGTCGAACACCACCGCGAGATGGGTCGGCTTGTCCTCCGGCTTCATGTCGCGCATGAGCTTCCACAGCATGTTGCAGAAGCCGAATACGGCATTGAGCTGCAGGCCGTCCGACTTGCGGTTGATCGGCGGCAGTGCGTGGTAGGCGCGGAAAATGTACGACGAACCGTCGACCAGGAAGAGGTGATCGCCCTTCTTCAACGGCTTGGCTTGGATCGACGGTTTAGTCGGTTTGTCCGCTTTTGGCGGCTTTTTTTGTGCGGCGGGCATGGTGGCCAGTAATATAGGATTTTGTGGCGATTTGGCACGTGCGGTGGATAATTCCGCATGCGCACTTTGCCCTCGTCACCCCCGGGCTTGACCCGGGGGTCCATGCAGCGGCACCGCTCTATGGATTGCCGGCATAGCCATTCGAAAGAACAGCGTCGCTTCGCTCGCTCGCCTATGCCCGGCAATGACGAAGGACTGTATGGATTCCGCCCCGCTGCCGATCGACGCCGCGCTGCCAGAACTCACCGCGGCATTGCGCGCCAATAATGCGGCCGTTCTGGTCGCGCCGCCCGGTGCCGGCAAAACGACGCGGGTGCCGCTCGTGCTGGCGGCGGAACAATGGGCGCAACCGGCGGACAGGCCGGGCCGCATCCTGGTGCTCGAACCGCGGCGGCTGGCCGCGCGCGCCGCCGCCGAGCGCATGGCGCATAATCTCGGCGAACGGGTCGGCGAAACCGTCGGCTTGCGGGTGCGCTTCGGCTCGAAGGTCTCGCGCCAGACCCGGATCGAAATCGTCACCGAAGGGATTTTCACCCGGCGCATTGTCGACGATCCCATGCTCGACGGCGTCGTTGCCGTGCTGTTCGACGAATTTCACGAGCGCTCGCTCGATGCCGATCTTGGACTGGCTTTGGCGTGCGACGTCCAGCAAGGCCTGCGCGAAGATCTCAAACTCCTCGTCATGTCGGCGACGATCGACGGCGCGCGCGTGGCTGCGCTGCTTGGCAACGCGCGTGGCAGCGTATCAGTGATCGAGAGCCAGGGTCGGATCTTTCCGGTCGAGACGCGCTATGTCGGGCGCGATACGCGGCCGATCGAGCCGCAGGTCGCCGATGTTATCGTACGGGCGATGCGCGCCGAGCGCGGCTCGCTATTGGCATTTTTGCCGGGCGCTGCCGAAATCCGCCGCACCCGAGCGTTGCTGCAACAAGCGCTGCAGGAAAACCGCATCGATCCCACGACCGATGTGGTCGCCCTTTATGGCGCGCTCGGGAGCGACGAACAGGCGCGCGCCATCGAACCCGCCCCGCCCGGCCGCCGCAAAATCGTGCTGGCGACTTCAATCGCCGAAACCTCGATCACCATCGAGGGCGTGCGCATCGTCGTCGACAGCGGGCTTTCGCGCATGCCGCGCTATGAGCCGGATGTCGGGGTGACGCGGCTCGACACGGTGCGGGTGTCGCGCGCGGCGGCGGATCAGCGCCGCGGCCGCGCCGGACGGACGGAGCCGGGCCTGTGCTACCGGCTGTGGGATGAGCCACAGACCGCGGCGCTCGAGCCGTTCGCCCGGCCGGAAATCCTCGCCGCCGATCTTTCCTCGTTCGTACTCGATCTTGCCGCCTGGGGTGCGCCAGCCGACAAGCTCGCCTTTCTCGATCCGCCGCCGCGCGCCGCACTCGCCGAAGCCAAGGCGCTCCTTATTACGCTCGGTGCCATCGACGATACCGGCCGCCTCACCGAAGAGGGCCAGCAATTGCGGCGGCTGCCGCTGCCGCCGCGGCTCTCCCGCATGGTGGTCGACGCGGCGCGTTTGGGTCAGGGCGCGCTCGCCGCCGAGATCGCGACATTGATCGGCGAGCGCGGCCTCGGCGGTGACGATGTCGACATGCGCGAACGGCTTGCCGCGCTCCGGCGCGACCGCTCGCCGCGCGCGCGCGATGCGCGCCACATGGCCGAGCGCTGGGCAGAAATTGCCACTCCGGACTCTAGCTCTTCCCAACAAAGCTTGCACTCGGGCGCGCACGAGCGCGACCCGGGTGGGGGAGAGGAACTGGATGTGGGCGCGCTCATCGCCCTCGCCTTTCCCGAACGTATTGGCAAAAATCGCGGCGGCAGCGCGGGCGCATTCACTGGCACGTTTCTGTTGGCGAACGGCCGCGGCGCAAATCTCGATTCAGCCTCGCCGCTCGCCCGCGCGCTTTTCTTGGCGGTGGCCGAACTCGCCGGCAGCGCTGCGCAGGGCCGCATCCTCTCCGCCGCGCCGATCACGCTCGCCGAGATTGAAGCACACTTTGCCGATCGCATCGCCTCGCGCGACGAAGTTGTTTTCGATCCGGCTAGCCTTGCGCTGCGTGGCCGCAAGAGCCGACGGCTTGGCGCCATCGTGCTTGCCGAGCAGCCGGTGCCAGTCACGCCCAGCGAGCAATCCGCGCGGCTTCTTGCCGAAGGCATCGCCAAGCTCGGCATCGACCGCCTGCCCTGGACCAAACCGCTCAAGCAATGGCGCGACCGCGTGACGTTTCTGCGCCAAAGCGAAGGCGCAACGTCTGCCGAACAAACTTGCGAACAAACTTGGCCCGACCTCGCCGACACAGCGCTTGCGGCGCGGGCCGGCGAGTGGCTGGCCCCCGCGCTCGCCGGCAAGACGGCACTTAGCGAATTCAGCGCAGATGAATTCGCCGCGGCGCTCGCCGCGCTCCTGCCGTGGCCACTGCGCCGGCGGCTCGATGCCGAGGCGCCGATAGCTTTCGAAGCGCCGACCGGCTCGCGCGTGCCGGTCGACTATGACAGCGAAGGCGGTCCGAAGATCGCGATCCGGGTGCAGGAATTGTTCGGGCTCGACCGTCACCCGGCAATTGCCGGCGGCAAGGTCCCGCTCGCCATCGAACTGTTATCGCCGGCGCAGCGGCCGGTGCAGACTACGCGCGACCTGCCGGGATTTTGGCGCGGCAGTTATGCCGCAGTGCGCGCCGAAATGCGCGGCCGCTATCCCAAACATCCGTGGCCGGAGGATCCACTCGCGGCCGCTCCGACGCGCCGGGCAAAGCCGCGAAAGAGCTAAGTTCGCTTAAAGCCGACAACTGTCGGGCTATCAGGTTCAATCGATCTTTATCGATCGCATTAGTCGTTCTCTTACCGTTCGCCGCCTAAACCGATGCCGTTCTCCACTCCATTAGCGACGCGTTCGCTCATGGCGTGCTCAAATGAGATGAACAAAATCGAGCCCGCCCAAACTCCGCCATGCGTGTAGTACTCAGTGTCGCCGTTGCCTCGCTCGTCGCCTGTGCGATCGTGCCGTACTACACCAATCAATTTTTGACGTCCGAAGCTTCCACCTCTGCGCTGGCGGCGCATCCGGTAGTTTCAGGAAAGCCCCAGGCAAACGTCTCAGCTTCCCGCTCGGTCATCATCGCGCCCGGCAGCGGCGGACATTTCCGCGTGGCCGGTCGCATCGATGGACGACGGGTGAATTTCATGGTCGACACCGGCGCCTCGGTGATCGCGCTCACCCAGCGCGACGCGGCCACGCTTGGCATCCGTCCGGCCGAGCGCGATTACGTCGCGATGGTCAAAACCGCGAATGGCGCGATGCGGGTCGCCCC
>CATPBC010000051.1 GCA_955652195.1 uncultured Xanthobacteraceae bacterium
ACGGTGCAAGGACGTTTCGACCTGATTGTCCTCCATCTCGTGCTGCTGCTGGCGCGCTTGGATCGTGAGGCGGCTTCCGCGCGCGGCATCGGGCAGAAGTTGTTCGACCTGTTCTGCCGGGATCTTGACGCCAATTTGCGTGAAATGGGCGTCGGTGACCTCGCTGTTCCAAAACGGATGCGGCAATTCGGCGAGGCGTTTTACGGAAGGCAGGCAGCCTATCTCGCCGCGCTCCGTTCGCCTGACGGGCGGGCGCTTGAGAAGGCCCTGGCACGCAATATCTTTAACGGGGTGAATGGCGACGGACCGCGCCGACTGGCGCGCTATGCGCGCGCCCTGTTGCGCGAGTTTGAGGTCCACGACCGGAGCGCGTTATTGCGCGGGGCTGCCTTTCCCAAACCGGAGGCCGTTGTCATGCCTGAGCCAAAATCGCGGGATTTTGCCGCGCCCTGGCGGGTTCCCGTCACCGTAGAGGAGATCGCCGAAAGCGGTCAGCATTTCGACCTTATCGCCGATGCGCCGATCCGGGCTGCAGTGGCCAAAGTTGTGGGACTACGCGACCTGCCGCGGTTCGAAGCCAGTTTCGATGTCACGCGGCGCGGCTCCGGCGGACTGCATGTTACCGGATCGATTTCGGCGACCGTTGGCCAGAATTGCGTGGTCACGCTCGAACCGCTGGCGAACGAGGTTGAAGAATCAATCGATCTCATATTCGAACCGCCGGAGCTCGCTCCTAAAACCGCCGCCCATCCCGAAGGCCAGCGACATGGCGTGGATTGGAACGATCCCGAGCCGCTTATCGGAGGCGGTGTTGATTTGGGCGCGCTCGCGATAGAATTTCTTATTCTGGGACTCGATCCTTATCCGCGCAAACCCGGGGCAGTGTTCGAGACGCTACAGGACGTCAACCCTGATCAAGGCCCTTTCGCGGCGCTTGGCCGCTTGGCAAAGCGCCAGGAGGGCCACTGAAGGCCCGTTCTGCACGGGTGTTGTGTCCAGCGGTCGAACCGCTATTCTCCCGGCCGGGCGCTTTCCAATCAGGCCATCGAGGCCGTGGTGGACATTCGCGGACACCGCGCCGCCGGCGCGAGAGCTGTGAACGTCAGAGGGCAAAGACCACTTCAAAATCATGGATTTCCGGCTGTCACTTTGAGTCCAAAATTCGGATGAATGGGGGTCACGACCACTTGCGAATTTCGGCACCGGCACAAGCGTGACCGCGCAGTCATTCATGGCAGACAAAATCCGTATTGCGCTGGATGCGATGGGAGGAGATCACGGCCCCGCCGTGGTCGTTGCCGGAGCGGACCTTGCACTGTCACGCTACCCGGATAGTGAATTCCTGTTCTTCGGTAACTCCTCGCTCATCGGGCCGCTGCTTGACGCCAGGGCGGGACTCAAATCGCGCTCGCGGCTCGTTCACACCGACGTTGCCGTTCGAATGGAAGACAAGCCGAGCCAGGCTTTACGTTACGGGCGCTGGAAATCGTCGATGTGGCTTGCCATCGATGCGGTGAAAAAAGGCGATGCCGATATGGTTGTCTCAGCCGGCAATACCGGCGCGCTGATGGCCATGTCCAAATTCGATCTCAAGACCCTGCCGGGTATCGAGCGGCCTGCGATAGCGGCGCTATGGCCCACTCTGCGAGGCGAGTCGATCGTGCTCGATGTTGGAGCATCGATCGGCGCGGATGCCGATCATCTGGTCGACTTAGCGCTGATGGGCGCCGCCACCGCGCGAATCCTGTTCGGACTGCCGCGGCCTACAGTCGGGCTCCTGAATATCGGGGTGGAGGAGGCGAAAGGCTTGGAACAAGTGCGCGAAGCAGGCCGCGTCCTGCGTGACGAGAACTTCGCGGAGCTCGACTACCAAGGCTTCGTCGAGGGCGACGATATCGGGCGCGGCAAGGTCGACGTGGTTGTGACGGAGGGGTTTGCCGGCAATATCGCCTTGAAAACGGCCGAGGGCACTGCCCGGCAGATCGGAGAATATCTAAAGGGCGCAATGAGCCGCTCGCTTAGCGCGCGCATCGGTTATTTGTTCGCGCGATCTGCGTTTCGGCAATTGCGCCAGCGCATGGATCCGCGCCGCGCCAACGGCGGGGTCTTTCTTGGTCTCAACGGTATCGTCATCAAGAGCCACGGTGGCACTGACGCCGAAGGCTTCGCCGCAGCGATCGAGCTTGGCTATGGCGTCGTGCGCGACGAGCTTTTGGCGAAAATCCGCGTTGCGCTCAGTCACCACACCAAACCTGGCCCTCACGCTATCGGCCAAATTGCTGGCGGAGCGGCTTCGTGACTGTGCTTCGTTCGGTTGTGCTCGGCTGCGGGAGCTATTTACCCACTCAGATCCTCACGAACGAGGACCTCGCCCGCAAGGTCGACACCTCGGATGAGTGGATCGTCCAGCGCACCGGCATCCACGAGCGCCGGATCGCGGCGCCGGACGAGCATACATCCCACATGGCGATACGTGCTGCGCAAGCGGCATTGACACACGCGCATGTCGACGCCCAATCGATCGATTTGATCGTGCTCGCGACATCGACGCCCGATAATACGTTTCCCGCAAGCGCCGTTTCGGTTCAGGCGGGGCTCGGCATTACTCACGGCGCCGCGTTTGACTTGCAGGCGGTGTGTTCCGGCTTTGTCTATGGCCTGGCGACCGCAGACTCGCTTCTCAAATCCGGTGGTTTCTCGCGGGCCTTGGTGATCGGCGCGGAGACTTTTTCGCGAATCCTCGACTGGACCGACCGCAACACGTGCGTGCTGTTCGGCGACGGTGCCGGCGCCGTGGTGCTCGACGCACAGCAACAGCCAGGAACACCTGAGGATCGGGGGGTACTCACGGTCCGGCTGCGCTCGGACGGCCGCTATAAATCGAAACTCTATGTGGACGGCGGCCCATCGGCGACCGGTACTGTAGGACATCTGCGTATGGAGGGGCGCGAGGTGTTTCGCCACGCCATCGCGATGATCACCGATGTGGTGGAGGACGCGTTCAAGACGACCGGTTACACCGCCGCGGACGTAGATTGGTTCATTCCGCATCAGGCGAACAAGCGAATCATCGACGGTTCGGCGCACAAGCTCGGCATCGCGCCAGGAAAGATCGTCACCACGGTCGATCGCCACGGCAACACTTCAGCGGCATCGATCCCGCTTGCACTCGCTGACGCAGTTGCCGACCGGCGCGTCAAGCGGGGCGATCTGTTATTGTTCGAAGCGATGGGCGGCGGCTTCACCTGGGGTGCTGCACTGGTGCGCTGGTAGCTCCTGCCAGTATGGCGCCAAGGTACGGAAGCCCAAAAGAACTGCCCCGAAGCCCCGTTGACCGTGCCCTGACAAGCTAATATCGTTGATAATTCAGCACGATATGCTGATCGGGCAATTGCTCGATCCACGGTGCTCGGGGCTGGCGATGGCGGGAAAGACGGTCACACGTGCCGATTTGTGTGAGGCGGTCTATCAGAAAGTTGGACTGTCACGTACCGAATCTGCGACACTTGTCGAACTGGTGCTCAAAGAAATCACCGATTGTCTCGAACGCGGCGAAACCGTGAAGTTGTCGTCATTCGGCTCGTTTGTTGTGCGCAAAAAAGGCCAGCGCATCGGACGCAATCCCAAAACCGGCAAGGAAGTTCCTATTTCGCCGCGCCGCGTCATGGTGTTCAAGCCGTCGGCTATCCTCAAACAGCGCATTAATTCTGAAACGACTGGCGCGGAGGCGCAATGAGCGCGACGATGGCGATTGTCGAAAAAGCGCCGGATGCGTTCCGCACTATCAGCGAAGTTGCCGACGAAATCGACGTGCCGCAGCACGTGTTGCGTTTTTGGGAAAGCCGTTTCTCGCAAATACGGCCGATGAAGCGCGGTGGCGGTCGCCGTTATTATCGGCCCGATGATGTCGATCTGCTGCGCGGCATCCGCCATCTGCTTTACGGCGAGGGTTACACCATTCGTGGCGTTCAGCGCATTTTACGGGAGCAGGGTGCCGCCTTCGTGCAGAATGTCTGGCGCGCCGGCGCCGAACCCGCACCGCCGTTACTTGAAGAGGACGCGGAAGATGCCGTACCGGGGTCGGGAGATGATCGCCCCGAGCCGAGCTTGTTTTCGTTTTCTGAGCGCGGCGACGACGACGTCGAGACCAGCAAGGTGGATCAGGCGGCGGGAGAAGCGGCGCGGCTGGTCAGCGCAGAAAATCGGCGCAAGCTGGAAGTCGTTCTCGACGAACTGCTCGCTTGCCGCCAAATAATCGACGGCGCGCTTGGGCAGCATTGAACAAGATTGGGCTGCTTTTTAGCACCGTCGCGGCCGGCCAAAGAATGACGGCGGAGCCAGACGCGCCCCGACAGACTGCATTCTCGCTTGGTCAGTACAACGTACCGCAGTTTTGACCCTAGCGGTCCCAAAAGGCCCGAACCGAGCTAAACTCCGTCGTCGCGAGACACTTTTCTGATTGTCTCATACGGGCAGCCAAGAGACACTATCTGCAAAGTGAGCTGCTTAAGATCGAAGCGTCGACTTCCAAAAGTTCGACGGCGTGCGTTGGGGACCTGCATGATTCGAAAATTCCACGTTTTGTACGTTGGCCAAATCGAACTTGAAAATATCGGTTTGAATGGCACCCCGGCAAATGAACGGCGCTATTCCGACGAACGCCTACGCGAGGCGTTTTTTACTGCCCGCGATGTTGCCCGGCTGATGGACGAACTCGGTTTCGATGTGTTGTGGACCGCCGAGCACCATTTTCAGCGTGAGGGCTACGAGGTCTTCCCGAATCTGATCCAGCTCGGCCTCTGGCTCGCCACTCAGACCAAGCGCCTGAAATTCGGATGCGCCTTTAACGTCCTGCCGATGTGGCATCCAATCCGGCTGGCGGAAGACTACGCGATGGCCGATGTTGTCACTGACGGCCGTATCATCATGGGCGTCGGCCGCGGTTATCACACGCGCGAGGTCGAGACCTTCGGCGCGCCGCTGCTCGATGCGGAGAAGAATCGTGAGCTGTTCGAAGAACAACTTCGGCTGCTGCTCGCGTGCTTCAACGAACAGTCATTCCATTTCAAGGGCAAGTACTACGAGTGTCCACCGCCGGTCGATTATCGGGGCTACCAGCTCAAGGATATTACGATGGTGCCGCGGCCAAAGCATCTACCGGTCGAGATTTGGATGCCAATCGCCAGCGGCAAGACCATTGAACTCATGGCGCAATACGGTCTCAAAGCCATGGTCACGCTTAACGGCGAGAAAATCTTGGATGACGTCGTGCGCGCTTACCACACCGCCTGTCAAAAGCGCGGCCAAAATAAGCAGCTCGGCCAGGACATGATCTGGGGCGCTGGCGTCTACCTGGCCGACAGCCGCGAAGAGGCGATACGGCGGCTCGAGCCCGCGCATGACGAACGGTTCAAATGGTTCGCGCCATTCGGCTTTGTGCGTTACGCCGACGAGCAGGGGCGCACCTGGGGTTCGCCCGGCGCACCCGCCCGCACGCCTTCACTGCGGGATGGAGTTGCGCAGAAGGCGTGGTTTTGCGGACCGCCAGCTGAAGTGATCGACGGGATCAAATCGATTGAAGCCAAATATCCCGGGCTTGACAGCTTCATGATCCATTGGGCTGAAGGACTGCCGCCAGCGGAATTTAAGGAACAGCTGCGCTGGTTCGCCAAGGATGTCATGCCGGCATTCAAGCGATCTTAGATAATTGGAATTCCATCAAATAGGTGAGGGGTCATACGAACCCCTGCTAAGTCTGAGCGTGTAAGTCTGAGCGTGTAAGTCTGAGCGTGTAAGTCTGAGCGTGTAAGTCTGAGCGTGTAAGTCTGAGCACGGAAATCTGCGTGCGGACTGTCTGCTCACGCTCGGTGGCGGGGCGTGATCGACTAATTCGATGACTCAGGGAGGACTGCGCCATGACCGGATTGCTCGATAGACATCTTGCAGTTGTTACCGGAAGCGGCTCGGGGATCGGCCGCGCTATCGCGTTGGGCTATGCGAAGCAGGGAGCACAGGTTGTTGCTCTTGATATCGACGGTGATTCAGCGGCCGAGACGGTCAAGGCGATCAGTCGCTCCGGCGGTAAAGCGCACAGTTTTACGCTCGACGTCAGAGAGCGGGATCGTTGTCGCGACGTTGCTGCGCAGATCGAGCTGAAAATCGGTCAGATCTCCATTCTCGTTAACAATGCTGGGATCAACCGCCGCAATGCCTTCACCGCAGAACCGCAAGCCGTGATCACGGACTGGCAGGACATCCTCGCGATCAACCTCAATGGTGTGTTCAATGTGACTCATGCTTTTCTGGCACAGCTCCGCGCCACCAAGGGTCGAATCATCAATATCGCCTCGATCCAGTCGTTTATGCATGTACGAACGCCGAACTCGCCCGCTTACACCACCTCGAAGCACGGGGTGCTCGGATTTACGCGTGCGCTTGCGGCGGAGCTTGGCAAAGACGGCGTGCGGGTCAACGCGATCGGGCCCGGCTTCATCGAGACGCCGCTCAATGAAAAGGTGCGTGCCACCAACCCCGATCTCGTGCGGATTTTTCTCGAGCACACGCCGCTCGGTCGAGCGGGCAAGCCCGAGGACATCGCTGGACCAGCGATCTTTCTGGCCTCTGATCTGTCCGGCTTCGTCACCGGTTCCATTATCATGGCGGACGGCGGTTATCGCGTGGTCTAGTTTGGCGGAGCCGACGTATCGTCAGAACTCGCTCGTCAGCTGATTTTCACGATCTGCTTGCCGAAGTTTTTGCCGTGCAGCAGGCGCAGAAATGCTTCGGGCATGCGCTCAATGCCTTCGAGCACATCCTCCTTGAATTGAAACTTTCCCTCGCGCCGCCAATTAGCGAGGCGCCGCAAAGCTTCGTCTCGCCGATGCCACCAGTCGAAAACTAAAAACCCGTGGATGCTGGCACGGCTTACAATCAAATGGCCCATGAAACGTTCGCCAATGTCGGGCTTGCCAAATTGGCCGGCCAGGGCGATGCGACCGCAAATCA
This sequence comes from uncultured Xanthobacteraceae bacterium, assembly GCA_955652195.1. Lineage (GTDB taxonomy): Bacteria > Pseudomonadota > Alphaproteobacteria > Rhizobiales > Xanthobacteraceae > BOG-931. The sequence goes on from CATPBC010000051.1 coordinate 7,006, forward strand.
CCACACGCGCACCGATGCTCAGATTTCTCATCACAGCATCATGGATCGGGCCGGCAGTGTTATCGAAGAAAACGTCGACGCCTGTGGGACAGACTTCCTTTACGGCAGCGGTAAGATCGGCCGCCTTGTGATAGTTGATGCCCACATCGAATCCGATTTCACGACACCATTTTAGTTTACTGTCATCGCCAGCAATCGCTACGGCCCGGCAACCGGCCAATTTGGCGATTTGGCCGACGAGTTGCCCGACCGCTCCCGATGCTGCGGACACGACGACAGTATCGCCGGGCCGCGGCCGACCGACCTCGAGCAAGCCGAAGTAAGCAGTTATGCCCGGCATGCCCAGCCACGACAGCGAACTTTCAATCGGGGCGATCTTTGGGTCGATTTTGTTCACGCCCGCCGGACCGACGATGCCAGGGGTTAAGACCGACCACTCCTGCCAACCCACGCTCATCGATTCGGCGATATCGCCAATTTTCCAGGCCGGATGGTTGGAAGCCACGACCTCGCCGACGCCGCCGCCATGCATGACCTCGCCGAGGCCAACGCCCTTGGTGTAATTGCTCGCCGGACTCATGCGGCCGCGCATGTAGGGATCGACGGAAAGCCACTTCGCTTTGACGAGGATTTGACTAGGCCCAGGATCGGGGACCGGCTGCTGATCCATCACCCAATCGTTGGGAACAGGGGTACCTTCCGGATAGCGCGCGAGTAGCCAGCGACGGTTGACAAGGTTCTGCATGATCACTCGGCCCTGATGTTGCCCGCAGCGATCACCTTGCGCCATTTTTCGGTTTCTGCAACGACCAGCTTGGCAAAGTCGGAGGTTGAAAGCGACAATGGCGCGTCCCCGAGCTCAACGATCCGCCGGGTCATCCTTGCATCTGCGAAAGCAAGATTGATTGTCCTGTTGAGCCTTTCGATGATCTCGTCCGGCGTGCCGCGTGGAGCGGCAATGCCGACATAAATGCTCGCTTCGTATCCCGGCACGAACTCCGCCATTGCCGGAACATCGGGCAGTACCGCAGCGCGCGCTCGTGAGGTCACCGCCAAAGCTCGCAGTTTGCCCGCCCTGACATTTTCGATCGTTGACGCGAATGTGCCGAAATACACCAGAACCTGCCCGCCGAGCAGATCGGTTACGGCGGGCCCACCGCCGCGATAGGGCACATGCACCATATCGACGCCGGTCACGCTCCTGAACAATTCCCAATACATGTGCGGCGCGCTGCCGATCCCGGCCGAGGCCACCGTGACCTTGCCCGGGTTCTTCTTCGCATAAGCGATCAATTCAGGAACCGATTTTGCCGCGAGTAATGGGTTTACCACCAGCACGCCAGGTCCGCGCGAGATCGTCGCGACCGGCGTGAAATCGCGGATCACATTGAAATTGAGATTGTCATAAAGGCTCGCATTCCACGCGTCAGCCGAGGTGGTGAGCAGGAGCGTGTAACCGTCCGGCGCGGATTTCGCGACCACTTCGGCTGCGAGTGTGCCGCCGGCGCCTGGCCGATTCTCCACGATGAATTGCTGGCCGAGATGCTCCGACAACCATTGAGCGAGCAGGCGCGCATAGGTGTCGGTTATGCCGCCGGGCGGGAAGCCGGCTACGATCCGCACCGGCCGTATCGGATAGGCTTGCGCCCAAGCGATCCGCGAGTGTGTGGCAAGCACCGCGACCGCCGCCGCGAGATGGAGAAAGTCACGGCGGCTCGCTTTCATACTCTTGCCTCGCGCGCTCAAAGCGCCACAAGCTACACACTTGCCTACATATTGAGAAGCGTGCTTTCGCCCGAGCGCGTGCTCGTTATGATGACCTTCAGAGCGAGGGAGTATCGCCGATGCCAAAAGTAACGGTCGGTCTTGTCGGGTGCGGCTTTGTCGCTGAATTGCACATGTACGCCTATAAGCGGGTTTACGGAATCGATGCCGATGTGATTGCTGTTACGGCGCGCGGCGACCACGTCCTGGAGTTCGCCAAGAAGCACAAGATTCGCAAAACCTATCGCGATTTCCGAGATCTGCTCGATGATCCGGAAATTGATGTGATCGACGTCTGCACGCCGCCTGCATTGCATGCGTCCATGATCGTCGATGCCGTACGCGCCGGAAAGCACGTCATTTGCGAGAAGCCGTTCGCCGGCTATTTCGGGCGCCCGGGCGACAAAACGCCGATCGGCAGAAACGTGCCAAAGTCGCTCATGTACGAGCGCGTCCTGGAAGAAATGGAAAAGACTTGTGCCGCTATCGAATCTAGCGGCCGGCTTTTCATGTATGCGGAAGATTGGATTTACGCGCCGGCGGTGACGAAAATCGTCGAGATACTCGATAGCACCAAGGACAAGCTCCTGTTCATGAAAGCCGAGGAGAGCCACAGCGGCTCGCACGCCGCTCATGCCGCGCAATGGTCGATGACCGGAGGCGGTTCGCTGATCCGGATGGGATGTCACCCGCTATCGACCGTCCTCTATCTAAAGCAGGTGGAAGCGCGAGCGCGCGGCGAACGGATCGCGGTATCATCTGTGACCGCCGATACCGGTAACGTCGCCGCATGCCAGCCGCCGCAAGACCACGCTTACATCAAGAGCAATCCGGTTGATGTGGAAGATTGGGGCACGCTCACCCTTACTTTCTCCGATGGGACGAAGAGCTCGATCTTTTCCAGCGACATGATCATGGGCGGGGTGCGCAATCTTATCGAGCTATATACCAGCGGTGGCTCGTTGTTTGCGAACATCACGCCCAATAACCATCTGATGAGCTATCTAACCAACGAAGAAAAACTGGCGAACGTCTATTTCACGGAGAAAGTCGACCGTAAGACCGGCTGGCAATTCATCTGCCTCGAAGAGGAGCGGACGCGAGGTTACTTACAGGAAATACAAGATTTCATGGAGTGTGTCGCTTCGGGGCGGCAGCCGCGCGCCGACCTTGCGTTAGCGCGCGAGACCATCAAGATTCAATACGCCGGTTATTGGTCTGCCGACGAAGGGCGGCGGATTACGCCGTAAAATACAGCCTTGCCGCGCCAGCGGCCTTTGACAGTATCTTTAATCATGCCGACGATTCCGCGCGGCATGAAGATGATGAATAAGATTAGTAGAATTCCATAGATCGTGTTGGCTGCGCCGATGAAGTTGGTGCCGAAGGCAACGCGCAGCCCCTCGTTTAAGGAAATCGTCAGGAAAGAGCCCACCGTTGGTCCGACCGCTGCATAAGTTCCGCCGACAATCGCCGCAAAAACGATCTGCAGCGACACGGCAATTCCTGAGACGGTCTCGGGATTAAGATACATCATGTACTGCCCGTAGATCGCGCCGCCGAGCGCGGTGAGGGCGGCGCTGATGAGCGTCACGCGCAGTTTTTCGCGCACCACATTGATGCCGATGGTTGCAGCGGCTTCCTCGTCTTCGGAGATAGCCTCGAGCGCCTCGCTACCGATGCCGCGATCAACCCAGTACCAGACGGCTATCCCGAAAAGCCAAAGCACGAGCGAGATCGCATAGAAATAGATTTTTTCCGGAAATTGCAGTGCAAACCAGGAGTAGCCAACGGCTCTCGGCGTGAAACCCAGGGACCCGCCCGTCAGATCGCGCGCCGCAACGATCGAGAGCATCACCACCTGACTCAATGCCAGTGTGACCAGTGCGAAGTAATGACCGACGACCTTGAGACGAAAGCACGGATAGCCAATGATCAGCCCGAGCAGAACTGACAGGCCGACGCCAAGCGGAATGCCAATCCAAGGCGTCAATCCGAAATAATTCCATAGCAGTGCCGGCACATAGGCGCCGACACCCATAAAGGCGCCGTGGCCAAGCGACACAAAGCCGAACCGCCCCATGATCGACCAAGACGTGTAAACGTAACCCCAGAGCAGGATCTGGATAAGCAGGTGCATGAAATAGGGCGGCACGAATTGCGGCAGGATAACTAGCGCCGCCAGCAAGCCGGCAAACATCGCATGTCGTGCGGTCACCGCGTGAACACTCCTTGGGGCCGCAGAAACATCAGCACGATGAAAAATGTGAAGGCGAAGACGTAGGATAGCTCGGTGCTAAAGTAATAGCCGCCGATCGAGATGATCTGGCTCATTACAAAAGC
>CATPBC010000052.1 GCA_955652195.1 uncultured Xanthobacteraceae bacterium
CGACGTATATCGTTTTATTTTCGCAGCCAAGCATCGCACGGCGGAGACCGATCGCGCGTTTCGCGAATCCATCGGCAGTTTCCGGCGTATGAGCATCGCTGAAACTGAGCAAGCAAAGCCACTGCGGCTTCGCGTTGTAACAGTCGCACCGGGAGATACGATTGAGAAGCTGGCGGGCAAAATGGCGCTTGCCGATCGCGCGCTCGACCGTTTCCGCGTGCTCAATGGCCTGGACCCTAGCGACAGGCTAAAGCCCGGAAGTGAAGTAAAAATAGTGGTTGAATAAGGTTAATCGACCGCGGCGCTTCGGTTTTTTCCTATTCTCGACCTCATTGGCCTCGGCTATCATCGCCTCAAAGCCGACAAACGGCTGCCCGGGGAAACGCATGGGGATTGTCAACCGAGCGACACCGGTCGCGGTGGTACTTGCTATTGTTGCAGCGGTGACTGCAATTCTTTGGTTGTTCAGAAGCTCGACCGTCGGGCCGCAGCACCTGGTGTTTTTTTATTTGTTGCCGACGGCGGTGGTGGCCACGTTTTACGGCAGCTTACCGGCCATGCTGTGCGCGGTGGCGGCCACGCTATGCGCGGCATTTTTCCTCTACGATCCGCTTTATAGCTTTTACGTCACCAGCCCAGTGGAAGTGGGTGAATTGATTTGCTTCGTTGGCTTGGCTCTGATCGGCGCAAAATGTGCTGCCGACCTGCTGCAGCCGCTTTTGTCCTTGCAACAACAAAATCCGGCGGCCGAGGAATAGCGTCGCCGTCTGCTGCGAGCGCTCGCGGCAGGACCTGCTATCTCGAGGAGACGACTGTTTCAGAATTGCGCGGCGAGCTGATCGAGGCCCATCACATGGGCGAGACTGCGCACTTCTTCTTTTTGTTCGTCATTGAAGCTCATGATCAGTGGCACCGCTGCCGATTTCAGCCCTTGCACGGCTTCGGGATCGACCGCCGCTGCTTGCACGTTTCGCGCAGCACCGCGCGCAGCCGCCTGCTGCGCTCGCTTATAGGCCATATTGCGCAGCGCTGCTTCGACCGCCGGCCACATGCTCTCCTGATCGGGCGTCAGATGTAGCCGCTCCTTGATGCTGGCGATTTGCGCGTCATCGAGGATGTAGCCCGGACGGCTCGCGGCGAGCGGGCGCGCTGGGGCTGCGGATGGCTTAGCCACGGCGCGGGGTGCGGGCCGCGCGAGTCCTTCCGCTGCGGCAGCAACCGGCAAGCCAACGCTGTCCAGAGAAGCGGTTTGCACCATGTGCGGGTCGGACGGTGCGCTCGTCTTCTCAAGTGCCGGTTGTTCCGCGATCGATTGTGGTTGCGAGGGCAGAACCATCGGCACGGGACTGAATAATCCCGCGTCAGCCGACAAGCTTTTCAGTGCTGCCAACGTGATCGCAGGCGGCGCCGCGCTCCACTCCTGCGGAAACCGCAGCGCGACCGCTTCCGCGGCGGAACTATTCCCGACGCTGCGCAAGGCGGTGACGTGCCAAGCGCCGATCACGTAACCGATGCAGCAGGCGGCAAGCATTGGAATGAGCCGCCCGCGTTTTGACGTTCTCGTCTGCTGCCGCACGATGACGCCCCCGCTCCATCCACCCGCTATGTCCTTTCAAAGGAAGCTTAATTTATGGCTAACCATAGGCATTTTGCCGGCGAGATCTGCAGCAAAGGCAGGGCGCGAAATGTTTCCTTCCGCCCCTTCGCACCACATTGGAGGAGGCATGCTGCCAAACTAAAAAGGCCCGGCAATTGCCGGGCCTTGTCCTTGCCTTAAAGGGAAATGGCGCTATGCCGCTTCTTCCTCGACCGCCGCCTCGTCCTCGGCTTCTGGCTTCGGGCCGCGACGCGGTCCCTTGGCCAGCGCAGCCTCGATTTCCTTGACCGCTTCGGTCTCGGTAATCCGCTGCACCGCCGCGACCTCGCGCGACAGCCGGTCGAGCGCGGCCTCATATAACTGGCGTTCGGAATAGGACTGTTCCGGCTGCGTCTCCGAACGATAGAGATCACGAACGACCTCAGCGATCGCGACGATGTCGCCGGAATTGATCTTGGCCTCGTACTCCTGTGCGCGCCGCGACCACATCGTGCGCTTGATCCGGGCGCGGCCCTTGAGCGTCTCAAGCGCGCGCTTGACCATCGGCGTCTCGGCAAGCTTGCGCATGCCGACGGAGGCCACTTTCGAGGTCGGCACCCGCAGCGTCATCTTGTCTTTGACGAAGTTGATGACGAACAGTTCAAGTCGCACGCCGGCGACGTCCTGCTCTTCGATCGCGACAATTTGGCCGACGCCGTGCGCCGGATAGACGATGAACTCGTGGGTCTTGAAGCCTTGTCGTTGTGTAGTCTTCTTCGCATTCATTCCCAAAGCTGCTGCTCCTTCCGCCTCCGGCTTGCGCCGATGAGCGGGCTTCGCCACGCTAACCCGGCTGCGGGTCATAGCTCGCGTGGAGGGTGAGGGCCTCCGGCTCGCGCGGGAGGAGGTTTTTGCTGCCTTCCGGCTCATGCCGGTCGCACTCTTCTTCGGACGATGACGAGTTTTCTCTGCCACTGCTCTCGCGTGGAATTCACGCCTCTTTTGACGGTTCCTCGGATGCCCCCCGAAAAAATAAGCTCCCGGTGGGGAGCGGGCCTCGGGGTGTTGTTCATTGTGTAACGGCCATATATCACATTTTCCGCAAAAATCAAAGCCTTAAGGCGCTGCGCAAGGCTCGCATGAAGGCTGCGCAGAGCGAATATTTAGCAATGGTTAAGGCCGCAACTAATGCGGGAATTAGTCACCGCTGCCCGGATTGGCTGAAAAGTGTCCTTCAAACTTGTTGGCGACACCTTCCCATTGCTTGGCGTCGGCCGGCGGTGTCTTTTTGGTCGTAATATTGGGCCAAACTTTTGCGTATTCGGCGTTGACGCCGAGCCACTTTTCGACCCCGGGCTCGGTGTCGGGCTTGATCGCCTCAACCGGACACTCCGGCTCACACACGCCGCAATCGATGCACTCGTCCGGGTGGATGACCAGCATATTTTCGCCCTCGTAGAAGCAATCGACGGGGCAAACCTCAACGCAATCCATGTATTTACATTTGATGCAATTGTCGTTGACGATATAGGTCATTTGCACACTCTGAACGCCTTTTTTGAAGCCTTGCTCCTATCGCATGGGTCCGGGGCACGCAAGGAGGCGTCGTTTAGCCGCCATTCCACTCATTCGAGATCCTGATAGAGCACCACCGCGCTCCGAGCAGGACCGCGGCGCTCGGCAAACCCGGTCACCTTAAGCACCCGCACGCCACGATCGAGCGCAACCGTGATCACGTCGCCGGGCCGGACCATACGTCCTGGTGTATCGATCCGCGCCCCATTGACGCGCACGTAGCCTGAGCCGGCAAGCGCAGCTGCCGCGCCGCGCGTGCGCACCAGGCGAGCGTGCCATAACCAGCGGTCGATACGCTGGCGCTCAAGTTCATTCGCCACTCAATGGCGCTCCATTCAGCGACGCTCGATTCAACGGCGCTTCATCCAACGGCGTTCCATTCAACGGCGTTCCTTGGCATCCGCCTCAAGCTGTGCCTTTAGGCTGGCGAGCTTGGCAAAGGGCGAATTGGGATCGGGCATTTTTTCTCTGCGTTCGAATCGTTTCACCGGCGGCCGCTCGCGCTGCTGGCGGTCCGAGCGATGCTCCGGCTTGCGGCGCTGCCGGAAGCGCTGCTGTTGTCTGGCGCGCGCTCCTTCGGTGGCCAAATCGGTTGTGGCCGGCAAAGCGGTTGTCTGTGTTTGCGCGGCATTGCCGTCTTGCGCGGGGTCCGGCACAGCCGCAGATGGTTTTATGCGCGCTTGCTTGGCCCTGCCGTGTGGGCGGGCGTGGCCGCGACGCCGGCCTTCGGTGCGGCCGGGACGCCAGACCTCGATCATC